>JAYTNJ010000389.1:0-6449 GCA_043748345.1 Saprospiraceae bacterium | reverse complement strand
ACATGCGCAAATGGCTGCAATGATAATAGGTGCTCCACAGGCATTGAAGGCGTATAGTCAAATTAATGTGCTACATAATTTAATAAGAACATAGCCTTTTTTATTTAATAGTTCCGTTAGGGACAAAAAATGGGTAGAAATTTGGATGAAACAATATAAATCTGTGCCTTTAGGTACAGCATATTAATTGACGGATTTTAAAATATACCGTCCGTAATATTCTATATTAAATTCATCAAGCAATTTCCTGTATTCTGCTTCAAAAGTAACCGTTTTGTGATGTAATTCCTGATTCTGAATGTATTGTAAGACGTTATGGACATCTGATCTAGAATATGAAAAAGCACCATCAACTTCGATATTGATCCGGAGTAGCAAAAAAATATGGACCTTAGCCGTAAAATAAAAGATTTTGAAGAGGTCTCTCCATAATCTTGTTTTCGGAGTGTTGTTTAATATGTAAAATCCTAATATCTTTGGCATTTTAAATTATAAGAACATTTGACTTGATTATCTATTTCTTGAATGTTTTACGTATAGTAAATTTGACTGCAAAAATTTTAGACTTTAATTGTCAAATTATAAATTAATTAAAATTTTTCGCAATTTAATATCTTCTGACTATAAAATACTTGAAGAATATAGATTCAGCTTCTTTTATTTACATTTTTAGTACAGGAAATTTTTACAAGGTTTAAATTAATACAAAATAAAGAATTTTTTATGTTTTGGGATAATAGTTTAAGTGAAGAGCAAAAGGCAAATAAGTTGGATTATATAGGGGCCGCTATTATCGGAATTGCCACAATACTTGCGGCATCATCAGCATATTTTTCTGCACTGTGGGGTGGCAATATGTCTCAAAAATATACTGGTGCAGTCACCAATTTGACCGAAGCGTCCACCTTGTATCTTGAAGGCCTATCTGATCTGAGTACTCAGGAATTCAGAGATTTTCAGGATGGAATAATGTATTCACAATTTAGGAATGCCGATGATAAAAATGATATTGAGCTGGCAGATTTGTATAAAAGTTATTTTTCAGAACCATTTCGAAAAGTAGTGGAAGTGGACGATATTGGAGGTGATTATGAGGCAACCAATGCTGCCTATCAGGAAGCCAATGACTCTATTGTTACAGAATGCCATGCGCGGTTAGATTCAGCAACTGTGCTTTGGAGTGCTTCATATGGACTTATCAATCAAGGTGATGAAGCAAATGCCAATGGAGACATGTTTACTTTAGCGACTGTATTGTTTACAGTTGTATTATTTTTTGCTGGAATGTCGGCAGCAGCACGTCGTTATCGTTTAAAAGTTATTTACATGCTATTTTGTTCCGTTACATTTCTTGGTTCCACAATATTTATGTTGACATTACCTTTTCCATAAATATCTCGTTTTATACTTGTTTTACAAAGAGAACATTTTTAAGGGAAGAAAAACAGCTGTTTTGTGCATTTTGGCCAATTATACTTAATGATGTATATTAAATATAATTGATTCGTTAAATTATTGATTTATTTAAAGATCCGACCATCTTTCATGACTAATTTTACATTCCTGATATTTTTAATATCCTGTGTCGGATCCCCTGTTACTGCAATTATATCGGCCAAAAGATTTTTTTTGATCCTTCCTGCCTTATCCCCATAACCAAACACATCTGCATTGACAGAGGTAGCAGATTTTAATACATCAATGGGTTTCATGCCATATTCTACCATGAGTTCCATTTCCTTGGCATTATCGCCATGTGAAAATACACCCACATCCCCACCCATGCAGATGGTTACACCGAACTTGAGAGCCAATGCAAAACTCTTTTTTTTGTCCGTGATACGTTGTGGTTCGGGATCTGTGCCTTTTTTCCATCCTGAATAAGTAAGGATACTTTCGCCCGCGGCCAATGTAGGACAAAGTGCTACTCCTTTTTCTTTCATCAACGCAAACACTTCAGCCGTCCCCATGTCTCCATGTTCGATGGTGGCCACACCTGCCAGTACTGACCTGCGCATTCCTTCAGGTGTCACTGCATGGGTGACCACTTTTCTTCCCGAACTGGCAGTCACTTCTACTGCAAGCTCCAATTCGTCCTGGGTAAAAGTGGGCTTTGCCAATCTGTTTTGTCCCCATCTGTAGTCAGCGTACAATTTGATAAAATCTGCTCCTTTGCCTATTTGTGTTCTTATTTCTCTGATCAGATCATCATGCCCATCAGCTACGGCAGCACCGATCTCATTCTGATTGTCTGGGGACAATTTAGGACCATAGCTTCCCGATGTGACTAGCGCTCTGGTAGAAATGATCATTCGGGGCCCCGGGATGAGGCCTTTATCAATTGATTCCTTTAGACCCACATCATCGTACATCGATCCTTCCGTACCCAAATCCCTAACGGTGGTAAAGCCTGCCAAAAGGGTAGATTTGGCGTGATTGACAGCACGTACAGTTCTTTCTGCCCTGCTTTCATTCAGCACCTGGTTATCCCATGACACTTCATTGTATGGATGCAGAAACAGATGTGTATGGCCTTCAATAAGACCTGGCAGTAGTGTCATCCCTTTCAAATCGATGATCGCGGCGCCTGCTGGTAATTTGAAATTCAGCGGTCCGGCTTGTTCTATAGTTTGTCCTTTTATCAGCACCACCCAATCAGGGTGCATCGTCTCTCCATCAAATACCCGATCCGGTTTCAATAGGGTAAATTTATCGGAGGATTGCGCATAAATACATGCTGCCGAGCATATAGAAATGATAAGAGCCAAAATGTTCTTGAATTTTATAAAGTCTACTTTCAATTTTATCATTTTGCTAAAATTAGAATATTTAAAACGTATAATTATGAAACATCTGAAAAATTTAATCATGAGTTTATTTGTTTAAATAGTTCCGTTAGGGACAAAAAACGGGTAGAAATTTGGTGAAACAATATAAATCTGTGCCTTTAGGTACAGCATATTAATTGACGGATTTTAAAATATACCGTCCGTCATATTCTATATTAAATTCATCAAGCAATTTCCTGTATTCTGCTTCAAAAGTAACGGTTTTGTGATGTAATTCCTGATTCTAAAGATATTTTATGACGTTTTTTGCATCTGATCTAGAATATGAAAAAGCACCATAGCCTGCCTGCCAAGAAAACTTACTGTTATGGAAATATTTTTCATTCAACCATTTTGACGAATCCTGTTTTACCTGCTTCATCAATTCTGACAAGGCCTGAGTTGGCCTCATGCCAAAAAGAATATGAATATGATCAGGCATGCCATTAATCTGCAAAACCTTGTGTTCATAATTTTGAATAATTCCAGTCATGTATTTATACAATTCGTCTTTCCACTGAGAATTGATCAAACTTTCTCTGTTTTGGACTGCAAATACAGCCTGAATGTGTATTTGTGTGTAGGTGTTTGCCATGGTGGTATGTTTATATTTCGTACCTAAAGGCACGAGGATTTGTTTCGATTTTTATTGCTACCTGTATATTGTCCCTAACAGGACATAAATTTGTAACCCGAATTTAATTTCACCTATGGAATATTTCAGGTAGTTGACCAGTTTTCCTTCTGCCACTAACTTTTGTCGGATATTTCTGAAAAATTTGATCATGGGTTTATTTGTTTAAATAGTCCTGTTAGGGACAAAAAACGGGTAGAAATTTGGATGAAACAATATAAATCTGTGCCTTTAGGTACAGCATATTAATTGACGGATTTTAAAATAGACCGTTCATCATATTCTATATTTAATTCAATAAACGATTCTCTATTTATATCCCCAAAGATAACAGAATTAAGCTCTTGCATATGTTTTATAATAAATTTTAGCAAATCAAATTTGGGAATAAACAGGCCATCGGCTCGTTTCATTGAAAACATGCAATTCAAATTATAATCATAGCCAGCCAAAATAATAAATTATGTAGAATACTAATTTATAATACTATTATGTTGCCATATTTAAAAAATGACTAATTTAGCATTTTATTATTTAGTTTTGTAAAAATATTAAACGGAAAAACAATAGATTGCTATTGAAAAGTCATAGTAACTAAAGAATGATGTTAAATATTTTTCATTAATAAATTGACCTGGTTATCTAAAATTTGGTTTATATCCTAAGAGCCATATAGTAGTTTTAATCTATTTTTTAAAATCCAAAAAAAGATGAAAAAGCTTTATACTTTTTTATTTTTTTTATTTGTAGTATATCTTTCTAGCTATGCTCAATTCCAACGGAATTTTGGCACTAGCTTAGATAATTCTTTTTCAAAAGTAATACAAAGCGGAACAAATTATTATATTCTTGGTCAGGATGAGACGAGTGATGGAGCACCTCAGAGAGCTACTGTCACCCGGCTTAACGCCGCTGGAATTCATCAATGGACACTGGGACTTGATCTTGCTTCTATATGGAATGATGCTGTCCTAACACCTTCAGGAGACTTGTTAGTCGTTGGTTCTACATTGCCATTAGATGCCAATAACAGAAGCATCATGGGCCTAGTTACTTCAAATGGTGCTTTCACCTGGGTCAAATCATACAATGCTCCAGGCAAAGAATCTTTTAACCGAATAGTCAGAAACCCAATTCCTTCTAATCCGGCTTTTCCTTATTACATTTTAGGAACTCAAAACGAAAGTAGTGTTGGAACAGTGACGAAGGAAGTGGTATTGCTAAATGTGGATGCTGCGGGTCTATTCAATTGGAAAAAAAGATTTGTGGCTCCAAATGCATTTGTGACAGCTGGTGTTTCCCGTGATTTGGAAGCACTGCCGAATGGTGATTTACTCATGGCTGGTAGTGGTACCCATGGTCTGATTTTCTGGATGAATAACTCAGGCAATATTTTTAATGGGGTCCACATGTCACTCATTTCTTTTACAGATATATCAAAAAAAAGCGACGGTGGTTTTTATGCCACTGCCAATGACTTGTCAGGGAGCGCAATTCCCCATGTTATTAAATTTGATCAGAATTTAAATCCTCTTTGGGACGTAGGAATTCCTAAATTGGTTTCCATAAATCAAGTTTGGGAAAGTACAGCCGGGATAGCCTATGTGACAGGCAGAGGTACTTTTGGTGGTGTGGTGCGTGATGTAATCGTAAAAATGGCTGATAATGCTACGCCTTCTGTAGTTTGGGTAAAATATCTGAATGCAGGTAGTACATTTTCTGGAGGATCTTCCTGGCTTATGACCAACGGCCAAATAGCTTACACTGACTCCAGATTCATCACTGGAGGATTCGGTCAGACAAATGCTTTTATATCGGTAAGCAATGCAGAAATCACCACTTGCCTGGTATCTCAGGATGTAGTCAGTCTTACTTCATTTGATTTAGTGCCGAATGGTCCTGTTTTGCCAACTACCGAATTCTTTGATGTACCGGCAGGTGTAAACCTGACAAGCCAATCTTTAAACTGGCAGCAAGCTGAAGTATGCAATACCACTCCTTGCACAGCGGAGTTTACTTTTCAGATTAAATGTGGTCAGGTCAACTTTATTCCAACTACCAATTTGACTGGGAATCTGACTTTTTTATGGAATTTTGGCACTACCCCAGCTTCCACGAGCACTAGTAACAACCCTACTCATACTTTTCAATCAAATGGAACTTATAATGTATGTGTCACGATAAACAATAATGTCACAGGATGTCAACTTTGCAGAAATGTAACTATCACCAATGCAGATAACTCTCCTCCTGTGTTTGTTTGCCCTCAAAATACGACAATCAACAATATTCCAGGCCAATGTTTTGCCACTTATTTACCTGCCATCAGCGTGACTGATGTATGCTCTACTGAGCCAATTTGTAATTGTGTTTTGACAGGTGCTACTACTGGCGTCATGCCAAAAAACACTAATACTCAATACAACAAAGGCATAACCACAGTGAAATGTACGGCGACAGATGGAGTCATGAATTCTTCTATGTGTACATTTACTGTGACAGTACTTGACAATCAAAAACCGGTAATTCAATGTCCCTTGGATAAAATCTTGAATTGCGGGAGTAGCACAGATGTTACATTGACAGGCGTGGGTACAGGAACAGATAACTGCCCGGGGGTAACAACTTCATACCTGGATGAAATATCCGGTACAAAATGTAATCAAACCATCATACGTACCTGGAAAGCAACAGATGCATCCGGAAATACAGCTACATGCCAACAAGTTATCACTTTGGTTGACAATGTTCCACCCATCATCATTTGCCCATCAGATAAGTCCGTTGCCTGCAATGGAAATATTACCCCCGCAATTACCGGGATGGCAACCGCCACTGACAATTGCCAAACAAATGTATCCATCACCTTTGCCGACGTGGCTTCGGGTACTCCTTGCAATCAAGTTATCTCACGAACCTGGACAGCTAAAGACTCCTGCGGCAATATGACTACTTGTGTACAAAAGATCACCAAAAAAGATGATGTT
>JAYTNJ010000388.1:0-15992 GCA_043748345.1 Saprospiraceae bacterium | reverse complement strand
TTTCCAATGAATTATCACATTTCGTATATTTTACTAATTGGTCATAAGTCAAAGGTTTTATAATAAGTCTTTCTGTTACAATCATTACTTTTTTATTTTTTTGAATTTTTACTTTTCGGCTATATGCAGTATATTTTTGGTAAAAGGTCTTCTTTTCAATTGAAAATCAATAGTTTGCAAATCCTAAATCTTCACTAGTCAGGTCAAATTTAGTATATTCAGTTTAGATTTATTAAAGTCATATCAATTTTCTTCATTCCTTGTATTTCTTGATACCTTATTATCATTTTTTTATACTCATTGTCCATGGGATTGTATCTTTGTTTAAAAATATCATCACATGCCATCTATACTTCTCACGATTGAAAACAAAATAGCCCACGTATCATTATACCGACTGGATAAAGCCAATGCACTCAATGAATCATCGTGGAATGAATTGGAGACTATTTTTAATGAAATCAATGACAACGATAATGTCAGAGTTGTCGTACTCACTGGTGGCGACAGCAAACACTTTTGTGCAGGAATAGATTTGGAGATGCTCATGTCGGTCGCTCAAAGTGATGTAAAATGTGATGGCCGAAGAAGGGAACAGATCAGAAAATTTGTTTTGCAATTGCAAGCACCCATTAATGCCATCGAGAACTGCAGCAAACCAGTCATAGCAGCCATACACGGCGGATGTATAGGTGCCGGTGTGGATATTGTTACGGCATGTGATATGCGATACTGTACAGATGATGCTTATTTTACGGTGAGGGAGATAGATATGGGTATGGTGGCCGATTTGGGCACTCTTCAGCGTTTACCTAAAATCATACCTGAAGGCGTTGCGAGAGAAATGGCCTTTACCGGTCGCAATGTTAATGGCGCTGAGGCAGAAAAGTACCATCTGGTCAATAAATCGTTTGAAACCAAAGCAGCAATGATGGAAGAAGTCACCAAGGTGGCAGAATTGATTGCACAAAAATCTCCATTATCTGTGCGTGGCACTAAAAATATTTTGCTTCATACGCGTGATCATAGTGTGCATGATGGTTTGCAGTATATAGCTTCTTGGAATGCCGGTATGCTACTGTCTGATGATCTGCAGGAAGCTTTTCTGGCAAAAATGCAAAAGAGACCTGCGATTTATAGAGATTAGTTTCAACAATACCCGAAAAAACAGTTCCTAAAATGGGTTTTCTTGGTTTTGAAATACCTAAAACCAATCGCATTATGACCTTCATAAATTCCTTAACATCAAGGCTTCTTAGCTTACATCTCCAGAGTTGACCGCTGTAGCAACTATTTTGACAAGAATTTGATTGTCTTTGGGTATTGGTTTAGAAACTTCCTGAATTTGTAAAACTTCAGGGGGGCGTATTTGGTGCAAATAATTGCCTTCATCTAATCATTGTAGTTTTAAAAATTAAGCCCAAAATGAAGCCCGGGTTCAAACGTGTATTTTGGCCACTTGTCATCTTTCTGTTTAAAATCATCAGGCATTTTAGTGTGATAAGGGCGGCCAGCAAAACCAATTGATGGTTGTATAAAAAACCTATCCTTAAAGAGTTTAATATGATAGCCAACTCGATTCGTATTGAATATATGGAAACCATTGTCAATTTTATTGCCATTGTTGCTCACAAATGTTTGCCACATAGGCATTACGTGTACTGCTACGTAAAGACCTTTCCAAAAAAACCTTTGATAAGCAAGACCAATACCATAATCTCTAATATAACCTGGAAATTTCTCTTCAGGTGTTCCGTATACCTTATTAAATATAGGGTTAATACCAAGTGGCCAGGCGGATTTCCAAGTTATTAGTTCAAGGGAAATTACATCCTTTCCTGTAATGCGATAGCCTACATTGAGTTGAGCGAAGTCGGGGCTGTTTGTGGTAGCAAAATTACCCAATAAAAACAAAGTGCTACCAACGAACCACCGTTTGTAAGTGCTGTCTGTTTTAGCATATTGTGCTTTAAGGTGTAGAGTGCTTGCCATCATTAAGGTGAAAGCGAATAATAAAATTTTCTTTTGCATATCATTTTTAATTGATGTTAAACAATTATGCAAAGGTAGATTGGCAATAGACTTAAAATCGTTCACTTAAGTTAAGAAATGATTTACTCTTTGCTTTATTTCTAAGATTCTTGCTCCTAAATTGCGGTTTTACATTTAAATAACGTCTCGTGGCTTGGCTTCAGCTGGGGATTTGTTAAGCTGAATGTATCGTTTTAAGACTAGAATTCCAAGTACAAAACCAACTTTAAAGTTTGCCTAAAACCCCACCCGAGCCTGCAAGAGCGAACGGACGAAGTAATTGCGCCAAACCGCCTTTATTAGCGGCTGGTTGTTTGTTTCGTTTTTAAGTCTTTTGCGTATTTGTAGAGTTCTTCATAAATGTCAAAGTATATTCCTTCGTCTTTTTCGTCCAATTTTGTATTAAAAAATAAAATTATCGAAAATTCTTTGTTCAAATCAGATAGCATAAAAGTTCTAACGCCTTGGTCAGAACCATTGTGTCCAATTCGTGTAGCACCTAACTTGGTAGCCCAAAAAATACCTTGGTTAAGTTTTTTTATATTAACATTTTCAGGTTTATTTGTTTCAGTGTGTTGAAAACGCAGCATTTCTTTTACGGTTTCCGTTTTCAGAATTCTTGTTTTTTTATATTTACCGTCATTTAACAAACTGATAAAAAACTTAGACAATTCATTCACTGAAGTTCTAACACCACCGTCTGGAAAAGTTGTCATTTCATATAATTGGATTTGAACAATACTGTCGCCTTTTTTTTCATAAAGTTTGGAATGGTTGGTAATATCAATTTCATTTAAAGCCCAACCTGATTTTTGCATTTTTAAAGGTTTAAAAATATATTTTTGGGCATACTTGTTTAGGGTTTTCCCTGTTCGCAACTCAATTATATAGCCTGCCAATCCTGCTCCAATGTTAGAATATTCTCTATTAGTTCCTGGTTTAGTATTTAAGAAATTGTCTTTTGAGTAGTGTTTACCACCTTGTACAAAATAGTTTTTTAAGAATTCATTCAATGGTTCTGGTTTACGACCTCCATAATAATAGGTGCTGTCTCCATAAAATGGATTTCTGTCTGTTAAGCCTGATGTATGTGTTGCCAAATGTCTTAATGTAATTTTTTCATTAGGGAAGTTTGGATTAATTACTTTGAAAGGCAAGTAGCTATTAATGTCCTCGTCAAGAGAAACTTTTCCTTCTTCAACAGCTTTCATAATACAAACTCCCGTAAAAGTTTTGCTAATTGAAGCAATATTCATAATAGTTGAAGGAGTAAATGGGGTTTTATTTTCCTTGTCAACATAGCCATATCCTTTCGTCCAGACTAATTTTTTGTCAATGATAATTGCTGCTCCTATGCCAACTATTCCTGTTTCATTCATTTTGCTTTCAATAAAACTATCAATTGAAGTTTTCTGTGTATTATTAGTAGACTGAGACATAATATTTGTGCAAAATATAGTTGTCGTCAAAAATATTATCAATGCGAATTTTACTTTCATTTTTATTTTAAATTTGGTTAAACTTCTAATTTTTAGGTCTCTGCGGTCAACTTGCCGCTCACTTGCCAATTGGTGTTGTGAAGAGGTTTAAATTGTCGGTAAAATGACTAAAAATTAAACCCAAAATGAAGCCCAGGTTGAATAAAGTAGTTAGGCCATTTTTTTTCTACTAATTTAAAAGATTCCGGAACATTAGTTCTGACAGGCCAATAACTACATCCAATAGCGGGTTCAAAAAAGAACCGGTTTTTAAAAAACTTAAACTGGTAACCCAAATGGAAGTTCAGATATAACGTGTATCCATTTCCAATCTTTATATTATCCTCATCCATATATTTTTCAAAAGCTTTCAATGCATGAAGGGATGTGTAGACTCCTTTCCACCAAAAACGCTGGTATCCTAATGTAGGTGCAAGTATGCGTACATGTCCAGGATAGTTTAGTCCCGGTGCATCAAATGATGGTCCAAAAGGGATACCTATTGGCCAGGAATAAATGGATCTTTTAAATTCAAAGGAAACAACATCTTTAGGTGTTATCCTGTATCCAACATTTAATTGCACATACTCAGGCTTATTTACTTTGGAAAAATTTCCTAACATCAAGAATGAACTCCCAATAAACCACTTTCTATAAGTACTATCTTTTTTTGTATCTTGTGCATTTACCTGTAAACTGCTTGCCAACACTAAGGCAAGTCCAATCCATAAAATTTTCTTTTGCATATCTTTTTTTTAATTTTAGATGATGCTGCAAAGGTAGATTGGCAAGTTGCTTGAATTCGTTCACTTAAGTTAAGAAATACGTTCTAGCTCTTTTTTTCGAGAATTCTTGCTCTTAGTCTGCTTAATGATTGAGGTTTGATACCTAAATAGCTCGCTAATTGGTGTTGTGGCACACGTTGAATAAGGTCTGGTCTTTTTTGTAATAAGTTCAGGTATCGTTGTTCAGGTGAAGAAGTCTTAAACTCGTCAAAATTGATTTGTTCTTTAGCTAACAATTCTTCCGACAATATTTTACACATTATTTCAAATTTAGGAAATTTAGTATTTATTTCACCTCCCATATCTGGGTTTGTAACCGTTAGTATAGTATCTTCTACAGAACTTATGAAATATTCAGAAGGGGTTTTGTTTATTACACAATGGGGTGTTAAAACTTCCATTTCTGTAAAAAAACCGGTAGTTTTTTCTTCACCATTTATGATGTAATATTTCCGTATACATCCTTTAAGAATAAAATATTCTTCCTGCGATCTCTGTCCTTCTTTGAGTAAAATAGTCCCCTTCTTAACAGAGCGGAATAAGTCTAACGAAAGTATTGCGTTCTTCTCATCTTCTGTCAGCGAAATGTATTTTGATATAAAGTCAAATAATAAATCTTGCATTGTTTGATGTTGTTACTGTCGTATGTTACACTTGCCACCAACTTTTTTATACCTGAAATCTGATTTTATCATGATGGTTGCTATGATCAGATATCCATCATTAGTGTAAGCGGATCCTCCAGCAGTTCTTTTACTTTGACTAGAAATGATACTGAAGTACTGCCATCTATGATCCTGTGGTCATAAGAGAGCGCAAGGTACATCATAGGCCTGATCACTACTTGTCCATCTATTGCTATGGGTCTGTCTTTGATGGCATGCATACCCAGGATAGCAGATTGTGGCTCATTGATGATAGGAGTGCTGAGCAATGAACCGAAAGTACCGCCATTGGTGATGGTAAACGTTCCTCCTTTCATTTCATCAAGTGTGAGTTTGCCGTTTCGGGCCTTTTCAGCCAACTCTTTGATTTTGAACTCTATATTGTGAAAAGCAAGAGATTCTACATTCTGAATAGGTGGCACAACCAGTCCGGTAGGTGTAGAAATCGCAATAGATATATCTACATAATCGTGGTAAACGATGTCGTTGCCATTTATCATAGCATTGACATCAGGCATTTCCATCAGAATTTTTGAACATGCCTTGGCAAAAAGTGACATATATCCCAATTTGATGCCATGTTTTGCAACAAACCGATCCTGATATTTTTTTCGCAGGTCATTGATCGCTGTAAGGTCTACTTCGTTAAATGTCGTGAGCATTGCCGTATTGTTTTTGGCAGATACCAACCTGGCTGCAATTGTTTTGCGCATGCGGCTCATTTTTTCGACCCTTATTTCACGGGCTCCTGTTACTATCGTTCTGGTAGTAGCTGGTATGACAGGCTGCACAGATGCTGGAGTAGGAAGTGGGGAAGCCGATTTATTTTCAACAGCTTTGTTTGCATCTTCTTTAGTGATTCGTCCGTCTTTGCCGCTGCCTGAGACTGCCGCTGGATCTACATTTCCTTCTCTGAGTATTTTACCCGCTGCAGGAGAAGGATGTCCTGTTGCGTAGTTTTGAGTCTGTGTTTCTGGCGCTTTGGGTGATTCAGTACCCGGAGCCTTTGTTGCAGAAGATGATACAGGTTCGCCCATAGTGATTGATGTATCTATGCGAGCTACCAATGCACCTATCGACAAGTCGTCGCCTTCTTTGGCCACATAGATCAGTTTGCCTGATGCCTCAGCCGGAAATTCCAAAGTAGCTTTGTCTGATTCAAACTCACAGATAGGTTCATCAACTTTCACATATTCTCCATCTTTTTTCAGCCACTGTGAAAGTGTGACTTCAGTGATGGATTCGCCTATAGTAGGCACTTTCATTTCAACCAGACTCATATTTTTAAAATTTTGCCCAAAGATATTGCTATTAGACCTTGATATTCAAATGTCAGGAGTGGAAAAATGGTATAATTTAAAATTATTCATAAAATAAATTTGTATAAATCATAAATCAGTAAATCTTTTGATTTGGTTAGACTCACATTGGTGAAAAATTATTCAGACAAATTTACTGGATTCAGGCAGATTATTAATACATTTCCCTGACTAACAGGAGTATCCGTTCTACTTCTTTTCTTACTTTTGAAGTGGGTATGTTAAAGTTATTGTTCATAAAGCTGAAGATCAACTTTCGCCCTGACTTTGAAATCAGGTATCCGCTCAGATTGTAGGCTCCGCTTAATGTACCGGATTTAGCAAACAAGAAAGGTTCCTGCCCGTTTTGATATAATCCCTTGATGGTACCGTTTACACCGCCGACCGCCATAAGGGAAAACAGTCTTTTTTCAGGATATTGGCTGTACATTTTTTTAAGCAATTCAGTGATAGATACCGGAGTCATCATATTGTACCTGGAAAGGCCTGAACCATCCACCCATTTTGGTTTTTGAGAAAGGTCAATCATAAAGGAGTCGATGGTATATTTGATGGCAAAACTACTGGAAATAGTATCCCCGTTGGACATTCCGCTGAGCAGCAGCAAATGCTCAGCCAACATATTGTCACTGACCTGCATCATCCTGCGAAGTACAGTATCCACATCCATCGAGTATAGTATTTGAGCATCTTTCGGTACTGGTTGTTGGCTTACATTAATTTTTGCGTTTATTAATGTTTCCAGTATCTCGCGATTGACGGTTTCTGCGTTTTTATATGGTATTTCCTGTTCAAAGCTTGCTGAGGTATCGAAAGCAACTGGTATCTGAAACATGTTATAATCAGGATTTCTTTTTACTATTTTTGTGGTATTGCTTTTAACCAATCTGCTCAAAAGGTAGTCTGGTTGTGCTTTAAACCCGGTACTGTCTTTATTTAGCCATAAAACATTACCATAAGCCGGAAAAGATGTAAGCTCTGGTTGGTAATAGTCATTATAATCATCCCACATCCATCCTTCACCGTAGGATTCAATTCCGCTATGTGCGCATGACTGAAATATCTTTTTAGCGTTTGCTTTAGATTTTAGGAAATCCAGCGTTCGTGATTGCGGAAACATAGAATGCATAAAAGTTGGGTCACCTGTACCCCAGAAAGTAAAAGTAGAGTCGGTCTCTACATACTTTAATGCGGGAATTGAGTCTCCAAGGCTGCTGAGACATGCGTGTAAAGTAAAAATTTTAGTATTGGATGCCGGCACAAAATATTTTTGCGCATTTCTGCTGAACAAAACCTTACCGGAATTGAGATCAGTAATATGAAGTCCTGTAAATCCATTGGCCAGAATGACTGAAGTATCAATACTTAATCCAATTCCAGAATCATCCGTGACCATTTTTTTGGAAGTTGAGCAGGATGACAAGATTACTGATGCTAAAAATATAAGTGTTTTTAATGATTTTGATTTCATGGTTTGTTTTTAGAATTGTCAATCTATTTATACTTCATTTGAATATAAAAATCACACTGCCACACTATATTCTCTTAATGCTTCATTCAACGAGACTTTTGTATCCGTGGATGCTTTTCGTTGCCCTATGATCAGTGCACAATTGACCTGATAGTCTCCTGCTGCAAATTTTTTGGTATAACTGCCCGGGATGACGACTGATCGCTCAGGCACCTCCCCTCTGTAGATCACAGGTTCCGGACCCGTGACATCGATGATATGGGTAGATTGGGTCAAAACAACATTGGCACCCAATACTGCTTCTTTCCTCACTCGGACACCTTCAACAATGATACATCGACTGCCTATAAAACAGTTGTCCTCTATAATCGTAGGGCTGGCTTGGGGTGGTTCGAGTACTCCTCCGATGCCCACTCCACCTGATAAATGTACATGTCTGCCTATCTGAGCGCACGAACCCACTGTGGCCCAGGTATCTACCATAGAGCCGCTGCCTACCCACGCTCCGATATTGACGTATGAAGGCATTAAAATGGCTCCCGTTTCTATAAAACTACCATACCTTGCTATGGCATGAGGGACTACCCGCACTCCTTGTTCTGCATAGTTTTTTTTGAGTGGAATTTTGTCATGAAATTCAAAAGGTCCCACTTCTATGGTCTCCATTTTTTGGATAGGAAAGAAGAGAACTATCGCTTTTTTGACCCAGTCATTGACTTTCCAGCCATCACCATCCGGTTCGGCTACGCGCAATAACCCCTTGTCCACCAGATCGACTACCTCTCTGATAGCGTCTTGCGACCCGGGAAAGGTGATATGACTTCTGTCGTCCCATAGTTTTTCTATAAGATGTTTAAGATCTTCCATTCTATATTTATTGTTGATTCGAGTTAAAAAAATATTCTGAAAGCGATCATCTGCGCCAGGACCCCAACGATATAACCGCCATATATTTCATCTTCTTTATGCGCTTTGAGATATAGTCTGGCCATACCTACCATACCCGCAGCTATCAGTATTAACATATACATAAGTCTGTCACTCGTGCGAAACTGTATGCTCAACCATGGCATAGGTATATCAGTAAATCCATAGGAGAAATTAAATATTATAAAGAGCATTCCGGTAGCCATGCCACCAGCCGCAATGGTATGTAAACTGATTTTTGAAAAGCTATTGATCATCAATGCAAAAAATACAGAAATCGTGCTGCCCAAAATAAAAAAAGATAAAGCCCCGGGAATATTGTCATTATTTCTAACATTGACATACAGCCACATGTAAAACAAACCAGTCACTATGAGCGGTCCTATACGTTCTTTTTTATCTGCCATCTCCATCGTGCTGATCAGTCCTAGTGCCTTCATCATAAAAATAGCAACCATCGGAAACATAACTGAAATAGTCACAATCGAGATGATTACCAATCCTTGCGCTTTATCACTTGAAAACCCAAAAATATAAGGGTTGGTCATCATTAAAAATGTCAAAACATATCCTATGATAAACAACGGATGGAAAATAATTGAAATCGCTTTGGCCAATACTATTTTCACTTTCTAAATTAAACATGCAAAGAAACAAAAACATTGTGAAAGCGGATAAGTAAAACCATATTTGATCACTTACTTCCTAAATACTTTTGATATTCGGCAATCTTAGCTTGATTTCCCAGATATTGATAAGCTGCGATGACATTTTTTGCATACTCGGGACCGGGTTTGATTTGGTAGGCCTTTTCAAAATTTTCAGCAGCTTTCTGATGATTTCCGCTGACACCGTATGAAACTCCCATCAGATACCATGATTCAGCATCTTGCGCATTAAGCGCTATGGATTTTGAAAGCATATCATGAGACTTGGCAATATTTTGTTCTTTTTCGCCTGCTTGTCTGCCTAGCTCTCTATAAGCCAAGGCTTTATTAATATCCACAATATTTTTAAGGTCATTGACTTGATCGTAATATGATATAGATTCTTCATACTTTTTTTGTCGCATGCGTATATTCCCTAATGTAAGATAGGCAGTAGCTACTGGTCTGATTTTCATGATGGCATTGCAATAGGCCTCTGCTTTTGACAAGCGATCATTTACTTCCGCATCTGAAAGTCCTTCAGCCCCTGCAGCTTTCAGCATTTGATCAGCGGCACCATTATTGAGACGAACACTGCCAGGGTAGGTGGCTACATCTGCTATAAAAAGGCTTCTATTATCCTGCCAATCCATATTTCTGGTCACGGTTTTTAAGCTGAATCCAGAGACAATTATTACAACTGATGCGGATAAAACTTTATGAGAAAGTACTGCAGACCTTAAATCTTCTGATCCGGCTTTCGAATCAGCTTTCAGCCATTTGATCAGAATATATACCAAACCGGAAACAAACCAGAATGAAGGCAGATAAGCCAGCCTTTCGCCAAACATGGTTCCAATGATGACAGGAATCTGACTGAATAAAGAAATGGCCATCAAATACGAGATGATAGCAAAAGACAAAAATTTTCTGGACTTTATACCTGAGATAGCTACCACTACCAGATAAAAATGTACAACCAAACTGATCCATGGTATCATATGACTAAATCCGACTACAGGAATCACAGAGTAACTGTAATCACTAGAGAGTGGATGGGGGAATATATGAAGCGAAAAATATTTCCATAGTATTACCAAAGAAGTAGCAAGTCTTTCTCCCCAACCATTGGCGCTGACGATGGGATTATCCATGATATCAGTGGTCAGACTGGTTTCTAATCCGAAGATAGAATACCTGATCATGAACATAAGTACAACCGGAATCAGAAAATAAAGTCCGTTCAGAAAACTCTGTCTCGTACTTTTACCGAAAATCCACCAAAGCGCCATCCCAAAAACTGGAAACATTGTAACTGAACTTTCTTTTGACATCAAAGCAAAAAAATACAGGCATACTGAAGTCACGAGCCACTTTACCCTATCAGTATTGACATATTGGGTAAAAGTAAGGAGGGCAGTCATTATAAAAAACAAAGACATGATTTCATCCCTTGATTTGATATTGGCCACTACTTCTGTATGCAATGGATGGGCTGCAAAGATGATGGATATGATTAAAGGCAGCAATATTGTTTTGTCCGGAAACCACCCGCGCAAAACCAAAAACATGAGTACTACACTGCAAGCATACCAAAAGATATTAAAAAAGTGATGTATCGATGGATTATTGGGTGATATAGTCCACTCTATAGCAAACTGAACCAATGATATCGGTCGATATAGCTGTCCGCCGAAATTGTTTTCTCTGTACCCGCCTTTTATTATGTCGCCGATACCTGAAATGCCCGAAGTTACATTCTTATTGAGCTCAATAGCTAAGGGATCATCAAGCACAAACCCGTGACCTAGGGTGTTGGCATAAAGTAAAAACGCAAAAAGAAAAAGGCCGGCGGCAAAAATTAAGTTATTATTAAAACTGTTTTTAATATTCGCCTTAGATTTTGTAATAGGTTCTTTCTTACCTGGTGATTTTCCCATGTTACATCTTTATTTGAAGGTGATATTCCATGCAAATATATAAAAAATCATCATAACAAAAATGTTGCTTTTACATCTCTTTCCAGATAGGGATAGATAACTTTGCACAAGTGTAAGCCTTGTGGGTTTGCCAGCGATTTGAATCTGAGTTTTTGATTACTCAAATTAGTATCGACAAATGTCTCAATATCAATCTTTCCTTCTCCCAGCGCCATCAGTCTAGCTACAATTATTCTGATCATAGACTTCAGAAATCGGTTAGCTGTAAATCGAAAACAAATTCTTTTACCATCACCACTCAGTTCAAAATCTGACTTATAAATCGAACAAATTGTATTTTTAAACTTATCAGGTGTCAGACATAGATGCCTGAAATCTTCCAAATTTTTAATAACGTGCAATCCTTTTTTTATGACTTCAAGATCAAGAATTTTTACAGCAAAATAAGAGCTAAATGGTTCAAGATATGGATTTCTTTCGAAGTGGATATGGTATTCATAGCTTCTGCTGACAGCATCGTATCTTGTGTGTGCCCTGCTGTCCACTTCTATGATTTCAAATATAGCTATGTCATGAGGGAGCATTAGGTTCAATCTTTCTACTGGATCGTACGTCCAAACACCAGCATAATCAAAATGTGCAAAAAATTGCTTTGCGTGTACTCCACCATCTGTACGTCCACAACCCATTAAACTCATTTTGCCACCAGTCATTTTTTGTATAGCCTTTTCCAGGATAGTCTGAATACTGAGATCAGTGTTGCTTTGTTTTTGCCATCCTTTATATGCAGTCCCGAGATATGCAAGGTGAAGAAAATATCTCATAGCAAGGTCAAAAATAATACAAAATAGAAACAGTCAAAAATGAATAATTGTCATTTAACATATTCATTGTATCAATTGTTTTTTACAGAATATTACTGACTGAAATATATATCAAAAACCAGTTTAGTTACAAAATAATATTCTTAAATTTAAAATATTCTTAAAAAAATCGAAATTTATACCACTATGGAACTAATTTAGCATTATATTTGTATTCACATTATTGTAAATAAACAGGTAAATAGTGCAGATTAATTTATCATATAGTTTTATCCATCTTTATCAATATGCTCAGATATTGGTATTACGATCTTTTTCTGCACCTGTACACCATTTTGCACCATCTACGATCAGTCATAGGCGGGTCTGATTTTACAGCCTCACTTTCAGTACCAATGGGTACAAATCAATTTTTTTTTAATTTTTAAAATACAATAATGACTGATATCAACGACGATATACAGGTGATGGAAGCCAGTGAAGTCCACAATTTTTACAGCCAGATGATCTGTGATGAAATGGAAGCTTCTGCCAAAGTGCGTGGTACAGGTATTGCAAAAAGAAGCCCTGACTATATTAGTAAAAAGATGGAAGAAGGTAAAGCAGTTATTGCATTGACCAAAGATGGCACCTGGGTTGGATTCTGTTACATAGAAACCTGGGAAGGCGAGTATGTCGCCAACTCAGGACTTATAGTGTCTCCGGATTTTCGCAAAACCGGGGTTGCCAAGAGCATAAAACAAAAGATTTTTAACCTTTCAAGACGTAAGTATCCTGAAGCCAAAATATTTGGGCTTACTACTGGTCTCGCAGTCATGAAAATCAATAGTGATCTGGGGTATGAACCCGTTACCTACAGCGAGCTCACGCAGGATGAAAAGTTTTGGGCCGGCTGTCAAAGTTGTATAAACTTTGATATTCTTACGGCCAAAGAAAGAAAAAACTGTCTCTGTACAGCCATGCTTTATGACCCAAAAGAACACGCCCCAATTGAGCAGATAAAAGAAGAATTTAAAGAAAATGCCCATATTTTTGAACGATTCATGAAGATAAAAAAATTCAGTTTTCTTAAAGGTCTTTTTGATAAAGGGAAAATGTCAGACTCAAAAGTCAGAAGCATCGCCAAAATGATGATGTCAACATTGTAAAAACAATTAATTAGAGAGTAAAAATGACTAATAAAACAGTTGTTCTAGGTTTTAGCGGCGGACTTGATACATCATATTGTGTAAAATATCTGACAGATGAGCTCGGTTATGAGGTACATAGCGTCACTGTAAATACCGGCGGATTTGACACTCAAGAACTATTGCACATCGAATCTCATGCCAGAAAATTAGGGTCAAAATCCCACAAAAATATAGACGCGACCAGATCATATTACGATGATATCATCAAATATCTCATCTTTGGCAATGTACTTAAAAACAACACTTATCCGCTGTCAGTAAGTGCCGAAAGATTAAGTCAGGCGATGTTTATAGCAAAACATGCCAACGACCTGGGCATCAAGTCTGTAGTACATGGCAGTACGGGTGCCGGCAACGATCAGGTCAGGTTTGATATGATACTCCAGATGATGATACCGGATGTGGAGATCATCACACCCATCAGAGATATGAAACTCAGCCGGCAGACTGAAATCGACTACCTGAAGTCTAAAGGGGTCAATATGAATTTTGAGAAAGCTGCTTATTCTATTAATCAAGGACTTTGGGGTACGAGCATAGGCGGCAAAGAGACATTGGTGTCCCATGGGATGATTCCAGAGGAGGCGTGGCCAAGTCAACTCACTGCGAAAGAAGAAATTTCCATATCTATTATTTTTGAAAAGGGAGAGATAACAGCAATAAACAATACCACATTTGATCACCCATCTGATGCGATTGCTCATTTGCAAAAAATAGCTTCTGCATACGCTATTGGCAGAGATATACACATCGGTGATACCATCATAGGCATAAAAGGGAGAGTGGGCTTCGAAGCTGCAGCTCCTATGGTCATCATAAAAGCCCATCATACATTAGAAAAACATGTGCTTACCAAGTGGCAACTCTCCTGGAAAGACCAGTTATCACAGTTTTATGGCAACTGGTTGCACGAAGGACAGATACTCGACCCTGTAATGCGGGATATTGAAGCTTTTTTCCAAAATTCTCAGCAAAATGTAACAGGGAAAGTTTTTGTTAGGCTGATGCCATATAGATTTATGGTCGATGGTATAGAGTCAGAGCATGATCTGATGAGCAGCAAGTTTGGAAGTTATGGTGAGATGAACAATACCTGGAGTGGCGAAGATGTAAGGGGATTTACCAAAATATTTGGAAATCAGACTTCTATTTTCCATAAAGTAAATGGTATTAAATACACTTGATCTGAATAACCGAAAAACGAACGATGAACGATGAACGACGAACAACCGAACGATGAACGATGAACGATGAACGATGAACAACCGAACAACCGAACGATGAACGATGAACGATGAACAACCGAATTTTGAACAATCGAACAACCGAACGATGAACGATGAACAACCGAACGATGAACGATGAACAACCGAATTTTGAACAATCGAACGACGAACAACGAACAACCGAATGACGAACAACCGAACGCTAAAACCTAAAATAAATAAATGATCAGAACGGGCATCATAGGTGGGGCCGGATATACTGGTGGCGAATTGATCAGAATTCTTCTGAATCATCCTCATGTGTCAATTTCTTTTGTTCAAAGTAAAAGTAATGCAGGTAATAAAGTATCTTCCATACATAGTGATCTGGAAGGTGAGACAAATCTGATTTTCAGCAGTGAAGTCGATGAAAATACTGATGTCATCTTTTTCTGTACCGGACATGGAGAAAGTTCATCTTTGCTACCAGCATTGAATATCCCCGCAAGGATAAAAATAATTGACTTGTCCAATGACTTTCGTTTACATCCCAACCATATATCCGGAAACAGACATTTTGTATATGGTCTCCCGGAAATAAACAAAACTGCCATCACCTCTGCCGATGCTGTTTCCAATCCCGGATGTTTTGCCACTGCGATACAACTGGCTATCCTGCCTTTAATATCATCAGGTCATACATCAGACTTTTATGTGACCGGGATCACAGGATCGACAGGGGCCGGACAGTCGCTAAGTCAAACGTCTCACTTTTCCTGGCGAACCAGTAATATTCAGGCTTACAAAACGCTCACTCACCAGCATTTGGGTGAAATCATTCAGTCCACCAAACAGGTAAGTGCCAAAGAGCCGGTACCCGGGGTGCATTTTGTGCCCTGGCGCGGGGATTTTGCCCGGGGTATTTTTATCAGTGCACAGACAAAATCAAATGCAGCTATAGAAGCAATAAAAAAGATTTTTAAAGATTTTTATGCTGATGCCGCCTTTGTACATTTGTCTGATCAGGCCATACACCTAAAGCAAGTCATCAATACCAACAAGTGCCTGATACAAATAGAAAAATCAGGAGATCAGCTGGTGATTCATTCTGTCATAGATAATCTTGTCAAGGGGGCCAGCGGACAGGCAGTGCAAAATATGAACCTTATGTTTGGTCTTGATGAAAAAACAGGCCTTCACCTCAAAGCATCAGCTTTCTGATAAATACTTTTCCTATGCATCTTTTTGACGTTTACAGCATTCAGCCAATCAATATCATTAAAGCCAAAGGATCTTATGTCTGGGACGAAACCGACCAAAAATATCTCGATATGTATGGCGGTCACGCTGTCATCAGCATAGGCCATGGAAACGATCACTGGCAAAAAGCAATAAAATATCAGCTGGACAAGATCGCTTTTTATAGCAACTCCATCATCATCAGGCTGCAGGAAGAACTGGCCCAAAAATTGGGCGAGGTGTCAGGCAAAGAAGATTACAGTTTATTCCT
>JAYTNJ010000387.1:0-4666 GCA_043748345.1 Saprospiraceae bacterium | reverse complement strand
AATGCAAAAAGTATTTGCCTTTTTTGCAATCCATATTCCTACGGAATGCCGCTCAGGGCATGAGGCGACGACCAACTATTTCTAGATGCATGAGTTTTAAATGAAATGCTTAAAAACCTTTGCACCAATTTATTCAAAAAATTATATAAAACTATGATTATCATATATATAGATAAACTCCAGCAGGCCCTAAATATAACCTTGGCCACCTACATCGATGTCAGTAAAGCATATTCAATAAGTCATGTCTGTATTTTAAAAGGTAAATATCATTTAGTATTTTTTTAAAAAAATGATAGATTTCTACACTACAGTAGTATAGAAATCTATCATTAATAAGCTAAACTTACATTTTACAGGCCTCCGCACATTTTTTACATGCTTCTGCACAAGCTTTGCAACAAGCATCATCGTGTTTGTCACATTCTGCAACACAAGCATCACAACATTTGACGCACAAAGCGCAAAGGGCATCAGAAAATTGAGAATCCCGTGCACACAATCGCGCGCAAAGTGCACAAATATCTGCGCAATCACGACACACTTTGACACAGCCTTCATGGCCCACCATTGTTGAGCACATAGTACAACATTTTTCACATTCAATCATGCAAGCCAAACAAGCGGCAATACAACTTTCTTTGTTTTTCATTTTTAAAAAATTAAGTGTGAAAACATTTTCACAATGATGCAAAAGTAGCGAGTCTAACAAAAAAAAGTAATTCACAATTCTGTAGAATAATTGCAAGATTCACATATTTAAAAACATCACGAAGCATTAAAATACTGAGGTAAATAAAATTTTGGGTTGTTTTAAAATTTAGCGCAGCTTGGGAAGCATAGGAAAGAAGGCACTTGTTCGTCGTTTATATTCTTGGAAGGCTGCATTTTCTTTATATTTAGCTTCCAGCATAGGAATTCCAGAGACATAGAGCAGCAAGAATGTTATTGTCAATGGGCTGATGATGCCCCAAAAGGCATTTTGGAGAGGTAATGTGATGATAAAAATGCCCCACCAAATAAGGACTTCGCCAAAGTAATTGGGATGCCGGGTGTATCTCCACAAACCAGATTGTATAATGTCGCTTTTGTCTTTTTTATTTTTTACAAAGACGGAGAGTTGATAATCGCCGACCGCTTCAAAAACAAAACCTATAAACCACAGGAAAAACCCAAGAAACGTAAATGTATTGAAAACATTAAAAGGGGTATCACTTGCTATCACAACTGGAATGGCAATAAGCAACATAAAAAAACCCTGCAATAAGAAAACTTGAAGATAAGAACGAATGACGAAATATTTACCCCAATCAATGCGCCATTTTTTATACCTAAAATCTTCAGCTTTGCTTTTACTTCGTAATGCAATATGCATTGTCAAACGAAGACCCCAAAGTGTGACAAGCGCATAAATCAAGATCGAATTTGATGAAAATGGTTTTGTGAGAAAAAGAAATATACAAATAACAATAAAGCCCAGCCCCCAGGCAATATCTGCTACATCATTTCTTTTTTTAATCAGAGAAACGACAAACCACAGGGTGACATAACCAAGAATAAGTAAAGAAATCTGGAGAAGGGTCTGTAACATATTTTACTGGACGTATTTAACGATGTAAAATCCAGCTGTGCTGACAATGCCCGTCAAAACCGATCCCCATAAGATGTCAATAAAGACAATATTGAGTGGCCACCCTTTTAGTGTAGCGAGATTAGTCAGATCGTAAGTAGCATAAGTAAAAAAGCCAAATAATGCACCCAGAAAAATGGCTGAATTAAGAGAATTTTTTTCTACTGAAGGCAGGATAGCGAAAATGAAAACACCCACAATGAAAAGCAGATAGAAAATAAATGCCGCCACCCAATTAACTTGTTCGCTCAAAAAACTACCTAAATATTTTTTATACAAGTCCTTAGCAATGAATCCGAGCCAAGCCATATCAATGATAAAAAACACAATAAATGTGAGGACATAGCTGATGAAAAGTTTAGTAATTGACATTTTAATGATTTATTGTTTGATAGTATTTTATATTCGAAACACTTTCTCCCGACGATAGATTGTAAATAAATTTTCTGAATATTCATTTTGAACTCAACTTTAATCATCAGTTCTACCCCGTCATCAAAAATGTAACGCCGAAATACCATGTTTGTTTCACACTTATAACATTCGAGAGACTTCAACATTTATAAATTCCTCATTTCTTCAAAAAAAGGAGTCTGTTTTTCTTCTACGCACTTAGCCGCATACAAATACATAGCTGCACTCCAAGTTTGCCAATTTTGTCCTTTGGGTGTACCATTTTGGGCTTTTATCCATTCATTAAAACCAAACTCGACGCCATCTGAACTATAATCAATACTCACCTTAGGTGGATTATCTCTTGCATTTTCGGTATCAAAATTAATTTTTTTAATACAATCCGTCAATGCCAGTAATTTTTCTTCTGCCAAAGCAAACCTTTTAGCAGCCACCAAAGCCGCCACATAAAAACCGCATATAAAAGGCCAAATACCGCCATTGTGATACTCGCCTGGGTTATTAAATTGGGCATATCGCGTATGCCAATCGGGATCTTCGGGATTGGTATACGGAAAGAAATTGGGAGGCAAATCAAGGGCTAATTCCCCCCGTTTTTTCATATTTTCACACTCTCCTTCTATCCATGATACCATCTCATCCGCCCGGGTAGGAGATGCTATACCCGATAAAATAGCAAGACTATTGCCCAATAAATCAAATCGTTCGCTACTGTGAATCTTGTATGACCAGAAGGCATAATAAGGCTTGTATTTGACCACCAAACCCTCATGCACATGGTGGTGAATTATGCCACTTGTAATCGTAAATCTACCCATTTCCTGGCGTATTTTCTGAGCACTTTCGTCTTTGCGCAGAAGCCGTAAATAACTGTATACCAATGTATTGACAAACAATCCATAACCAATAACCCATTGCTCGTCGCGCCAGTCACTCGTAGGTTGTTGTGCCACCAAATACCTATCAGACGGGCTTTGATATTCCATCCAAATCAAGGCTTTGTCAACTGCTTTTTGCAGAAAATCAGGTTCATTAATAACTTTTCTGTAAATGCCTACTCCCAATAAAAATAAAGGAGTTGTGTCGCTTGAGCCTCTATCGTCTTTGTCATGCACCAAGGAGGTGATATGCCCTTTTTCTGTCTGATTATTTGCCAGTGATTCGAGTGTTTTTCGAATACTGATTAATAATTTTTCATTCCCGGAAACAGCAATGCCCAAAATAGAAATCATCAAATCGCGGGTATATGGTTCGGGATATCCCCAACCTGCTGTACGTGGCAAGCCGTGATAAGGGCCATTGATATTGTGAAGTAAGACTTCAGTAGCAGCTTTTTTGGCCGTATTGATGAGTTCTTGATTTATTTTATTCATGTAAGGTGTTTATTTATTTAATGCCCAGTTTTTGCTCGATAATTTCAATAAATTTCTTCGCCACAATGCGGTAATCAAAATTAGCAACTACACGCTTTCTTCCGGCCTGGCCCATTTTTTTGCGTAATTCAGCATCATGCATCAATGTCAATAAACTTTTTGCAATGTCTTGTACATTAGCTCGATAATCTACCGTACGGGGTGTGTTAAATACAATACGATGATTTTCTTCATAGCCAGATTCATTGCCTAAAATGACTTCATTCACTACGATTTTTTTAGCAACACTGGCGAGAAAAGCTGTTTCACCATCAACTAAGGTATCTAGCATACCCATAGCATTAATTCCGATAACAGGTTTTTCGCATGCCCCCGCCTCTACTTGTGGCATTCCAAAACCTTCTAATCGAGAAGGAGCTGCATAAATATCACAAGCGGCAATAAGATAAGGCATAAAGTTTCGGGAAATTGTATTGGTCGCATAGGTGACATTTTTTTTAATACCTAAATCGATAGCCATTTTTAAATCATCAAAATTTTGTGATTCCGTTCGTGGCTGAGGCCATACTTTGCATACATATTTCCAATCAGGGGCTTTGTTATCAATAATAGCCAATGCTTGCATCACCTCTTGTGCGCCCTTCGACGCAGCATCTCCGCCGACTGTCAAAATCATTAACTGGTCTGGCGAAATGCCAAGAGCCTCTCGAACTGCAAGGATTTTGGAGTCGTCATTGTCGTAAGGTTTAAAAGTATCTGTATCGCAACCTACGGGCAATACTTCAATTTTATCACCCTTAATACCATCTCTAACATACATTTCTTTTACCCAATGTGATGTCACTAATATCAAAGGCAATGCATTCAGAACTTCTTGATAATTAGCAATATAACCATCCGCAACCAACCATGGAACAGGCTGCACACCATACCTTTGAGGATGTAAAACCAGTTGAGGGGTATGCCCCCAATAACCTACACCAACCACCACATCAGGTTCAAACCACCGATAATACCATTCTTTTTCTTGAGCCGATTCAAAATGTACCGCTCTAGCATCCACGCCCATCTCTAGAAGCCCATTGTATAATAGATCACCCTGCGTTGCCAATCCACCGGGCGAAGGTGGGTAATCATAAAGTACTAGTACTTTCATCTGTTTAAATTTTGCTAAGTTGTTGAATTTGTTTGATTTGCGAATTTGGTTAAGCTTCCAAATTTCCTTGAAAAACTTATCAATTTAATCATT
>JAYTNJ010000386.1:0-16018 GCA_043748345.1 Saprospiraceae bacterium | reverse complement strand
CCCTCAGCGCCGATGGTACTGCGAAAGTGGGAGAGTAGGTCGCCGCCTTTTTTTAAGAGAGCCGTTCAGCGAAAGTTGGTCGGCTCTCTCCAGTTTATGCTATAGCGTTCCGTAACTCAAATATCACTAATTTTATAAATAGGCATTCTTTTAATTATTTAGAAGGAAAAAAGGCTATTCTCCAAATTCAGAATACCAAAAGTCTTGTTAAAAGTTTACTTTTGAGATTAAATATAATTATCTCATGCAAAGAAGGGAATTTATTGTTACGACTCTAGTTTCATTACCAGCGCTTGCTTGCAGTCCTTCAAAAATTTTCTCAGAAAAATCTGCAAAAGCAGTGGTAGTAAAAGCTGGTGTTAGCAGGTTTGGAGTTCCTACACCATTTAAAGGCATAAATCCAAATGATCTTAAACTATCTTCCAGAGATACTGATGGAAAGCTTTCTGCTTTCTGGTACAAAGGACAGGAAAGAACGGGTCCTAGCTATCATGCACATCCAGAACAAGATGAAGTATTTTACGTTTTGGAAGGTGAATATTTATTCAAAGTTGCTGAAGAAAAACAAATTCTTAAAAAAGGAGATTTAATATTTCTACCAAAGACTATCCCGCATACCTGGGTTCAGTTGTCTGATATAGGGCAAATGTTTTATTTTCTTCAACCAGCTGGTAAGATGGAAGAATTTTTTCTTCTAATGACTCAATCCGGTGGTAAATTATCAAGAGAAGAAAAAAGTAAGGTAGACAAAGAGCACGGAATTATCAATTATGGACCAGGTATTTCTGCTAATGATGACCATACAATTAATGAAAAAATCTCAAATGGGTTTATCATCCGAAATGGTAAAAGCCGTTATAAAGAAAAAACCATAATCAATGGCAAAAGTCCCAATGATATTAAAATATCTGCAAAAGATACAAATGGCGAGTTGTCTATATTTGAATATAATGGCCGTGAAAAAGGCGGGCCCCCACTTCATATTCATCATAAGCAGGATGAAATATTTTATATTTCTGAAGGAAGCTATCTATTCCAATGTGGCGATGAAAAGTTTAATCTTGCTAAGGGAGATATGATATTTTTGCCCAGGGAAGTGCCGCATACTTGGGCACAATTAACAGATGAGGGCCAGATGATTTTTTTCTTACAACCTTGTGGAAAAATGGAAGAGTTTTTCAGGGCTATTAGTGATGGAAAAGATAAATCTGAAAGTTATGACCCATTTAAAGACCATGAGATGGAAGTTGTCGGGCCTGTTTTAGTTTTTTAATTCCTAATCAGAATACTGTTTTGACCTGTTATTAGAAAGTATATAAATAACTTCCCGGATAGATTTTAAGTCTTGTAGAATAACTGAATCTAAAAAAGCTTACATAATAACCAAGAAACCAAGAGTAATTTATTTTTCAATATTCATAAAACAAACAAACCATGGCACAAAAACATCTGATTTTTAACATTTTGGCAGTTTTGCTTATTGTCTCTTGCGGAAACTCAGGATCGCAAAGTAAGTCTGCAACAATTGCGGAAAACATTACCAATACTGATACTAAAAATTACCTATCTATGAAAGTCAATGGAGCTGAATGGATAGCAGACAATGAGGTTTTTGGCGCTTATCACCCCAAAGGGTATAATAATGCCGTCATAATATCAGGCAGCAAAGGCATAAAAGATAAAGAAGAACAAACCTTCAATCTAAACCTTTATAATACAAATGGTCCTTCCACATTTGATATCAAAGATGGAAATGCGGATCTTAATGTAGTACAGTTGGGTAATTTAGCTGCAGAAAACTATCTGTGTGGAAGCATGATGGGTTTTGACATGAAAGTAATTGTAATTAAGGCAAGTAAGAATCCCGACATTATTGAATCCACTTTCCAAGGCAAACTCACATGCTCTTCAGGAGAAATTCTGAATATCACAGAGGGTAAATTTTATTATAAAGAGTAATTTTTCTGAAAGTTAAACTTTTTACATATTTCGCATTACGATTAATAGATATGTATTAATTTTTCGAAACTTATTGGTTATAGAAATGATAGTATAGAAAGTCAAGGGGCTATACAGATTGTCAAACAAAGAAATATTGGATGGTATTGCTTTCATCTTTGTAATTGCACTATGTCGTTTTAATGCCTTACCTTTGCGCTCCAGAAAATATTAATAGTGATGCAGAAAAAATGGAATTTTGAAATCCTGAGTTGGATATTTGTATTTGTTTTTTGTGTTTTGATATTATTGCCAGTTTATATAAAATCAGGTTTGAATTACAGTTTTTATATACCCAATCTAACATCCATTATTGTGTTTTTAACTTTCAGCCGTCTCATATTTCTTTTGTCTTTTACGCCATATGGCAGGGTAAAGTGGCTTAAAATGGTGCTTATATTCCTACCTATCCCTCTATTTTTGTATCACATCAATTACCTGTATGACTTTCAGAGATTTGTAGATGAAGAAGGCACGATTCGATTTCTAAAAGGATCATCTGACTTGAATGACTATAATTTTGGTCGATTTATAAAATATCAATTTATCTTTTTTTGTACGGGAGCATTGGTTACTATCGTGCTAATGCCTGCCAGAATGATTATTTCTTTTTGGCGTATCTTCAACACCAAAGATAAAGTGTGACTAACTTTTATGATAGAGACATACACTTTTCAAATTTAAAAATTAGCTGCCATGTCAATAGTAAATGAATTTAATGATTATCGAAGCCGGATGAATGATCGTATTATGGCTCAGGATAATAAAGTTTTGAAACGGTTTTGGAGTCTGGATAACCAGACCTATCAGGATGGAGCTTTGTCTGAAAAAACAAAAGAACTGCTGGGCTTAGTGGCTTCGATGGTATTGAGATGTGACGATTGTATCAAATATCACTTAGGAACTTGTCACGAATTGGGAGTTACCACTGATGAAGTATTTGAGGTCTTTTCTGTGGCTAATCTAGTAGGTGGTTCAATCTGTGTTCCGCATACAAGACGTGCCGTGGAGTATTGGGATGAGTTAATTGCAGCCGGAAAATAAGTTATGAATAATTTAAGATATCCTGGCCCAATCTTTAAACTGATGTTTTAATCGGTTTACCTGCATTCTTATATTTTCATGTACAGGTTTTTCGAGTTTTGGGTCATCTTCGATGATACGAAGTGCTATATTTCTGGCAGCATCCATTATTGCTCTATCAGTAGCTATATTCAGAAGTTTAAAGTCCAGTAGGCCACTTTGCTGGGTTCCCTGTATATCACCCGGACCTCGAAGACGAAGATCTGCTTCTGCTATTTCAAAACCATTATTGGTCTTTACCATCGTGCTAATCCTTTCTCGTCCTTCTTTAGAAATTTTAAAGTCAGTCATCAATATACAATATGACTGGTCTGCTCCCCGCCCTACCCGTCCACGTAGCTGATGCAGTTGAGATAGACCAAATCTTTCTGTATTTTCGATGATCATTACAGATGCATTAGGTACATTTACCCCAACTTCAATGACCGTAGTGGCTACCATGATATGTGTGGTACGGTTTATAAATCGTTGCATTTCCCATGCCTTATCTGCTGCTTTCATACGCCCGTGAACAACGCTGATCTGATACTGAGGAAGAGGAAAGTATTGAAGAAGCCTTTCATATCCGTCATTGAGATTCTGAAGATCAAGTTTTTCAGACTCTTCTATCAGGGGATAAACTACGTAGATCTGTCGCCCTTTGGCTATTTCACTATGCATAAATTGGATCAGCTGTGGTCTTGCATTTTCATATTTATGTATAGTTTTGATTTCTTTACGACCTGGGGGCAATTCGTCTATAACAGATACATCCAGATCACCATATAATGTCATCGCGAGTGTACGGGGTATAGGTGTCGCCGTCATTACCAGGATGTGCGGTGCCAATGCTTCATTTTTTTTCCAAAGGCTGGCTCTTTGTGCTACTCCGAACCTATGTTGTTCGTCCACTATAGCCAGCCCTAATCTCTGAAAAACCACATGCTCTTCGATCAAGGCATGGGTGCCCAGGATGATATGTATATGTCCAGATTTGAGGTCAGAAAGGATGACTTCTCTTTTTTTCCCTTTCACACTTCCCGAAAGAAATGCTACACTGACAGCCATATCTCCCAATGCAGTTTTTATGGACTCATAATGTTGCTGGGCCAATATTTCAGTAGGAGCCATCATACACGCCTGAAACCCATTGTCAATAGCTATAAGCATCGAGAGTAGTGCTACAATAGTCTTACCGCTCCCCACGTCACCTTGCAGAAGCCTATTCATTTGTGACGATTTACCCATATCAGTTCTGATTTCCCGCATCACCTTTTTTTGTGCATTAGTGAGTTCAAAAGGAAGCTTGTTTTGATAAAATGTGTTAAAATACTCACCTATAACAGTAAAAGGAGCGCTCTTATATTTTAATTTGCTATACAGTTTGCTGAGCAGGAGTCGAACCTGAACATAAAAAAATTCTTCAAACTTTATTCTATTAACTGCAAGTTCTTTTTGTGTTTCATTAGTTGGAAAATGAATCCATTGCAAGGCCTCGTACGCAGAACTTACTTTTAATTTTTCAATGACATAGGGTGGTAAAGTCTCCGGGACATCAGATGGATTAAGTGATAGAAGCAAGGTTTTGATTATTTTCCTTCGTACTTTACTATCAAGTCCTTTAGCGTCCATTTTTTCGGTGCTGGGATACACAGGATCAAATGTACTCGCTACGTTTACGGTGGCTTCCGACAGTAGTTCTATCTCGGGATGTGCTATTGTTTTTTTACCATTAAATATATTTACTTTACCGAAAATAATATAATCTTCCCCGGGTTTCAGGGTCTTGTCTAACCATGAAGCTCCCTGAAACCATACCAGTTCAATAAATCCTGAACCGTCTTTAAACATTCCGGCGATCCGCGAACGATTGGTTTTCCCTTTGATTTTTTCGATTGAAACGAGGGTGCCTTTGAGTTGTATATTATCACTGTCGGCTTTGACATCTTTGATAAGATGAAATTTAGTCCGATCAATGTATCTGAAGGGAAATGTATATAAAAGATTTCTGACTGTATGGATATTGAGTTCCTTGCGGAAAGTTTCTCCACGGGAAGGCCCTATACCTTTGACATATTCTATAGGTGTTTCCAGTATGTTGGTCTGATTTAGCAAAATAACGGTCAGTTGTATGATCGGTAAGGGCAAAAGTATTAAATTTGCATCATTAAACGTAATAATGGACAGTAAGAGACAGTTGCAACTTTGTGAGATGATCAAAAGGAGTTTTGCTCCTGTGTTTCTTGAACAGGGCCCATATATATTCGGACATGCTTTTGTGACTGTTACTGCTGTCAAAGTAACCCCTGATCTGGGTCAGGCGAAAATTTATCTAAGTATATTTAACACTGAAGATAAAGAGGATACGCTTCGCAAAATAAATAATCATACGCACATACTGAAACAGGCGTTGGCAGGACGTATCAGAAATCAAGTAAGAAGGATTCCTCAGATTCATTTCTTTTTTGATGAAACCATAGATGAGATGTTTAAGGTGGATGCTTTATTTAAGGGCATTAAGACTATGTATCCTCCTTCGGTACAGGAAGAAGAGTAATTGTATTTAATTTTTGCTGTAAAAAGAGACCTGATTTTTATGAATTGACTCGTTAATCACTTCATAAAATGTAAGAAGAAGCTTCCTTCAAGCTTAACCTTTTTACTTTCTAATTTTTAGTAACAAAAATAGATTGATATTTTACTCAATATCAGGTAATTCAGTATTTGATTAAAAAAGTATTATAAAAATAAGTTTACATTTTATTTAATATTTAAACTGTTGTTGCCCAATAGAATTAATTAGTATAATAATTAAATCCCTTCTTATTATTTTCTAAAAATATGATTTAAATCATGATCCTCAATATTTACAATCATTAATGCTGCTAATGCAAGTCATATTTATTCGCTTGATTTCTCTCTAATCTTGTATCGTATTTCGATAACAACAAAAATAAAAATAATGAAAATCTTATCAACACTCATGAAAAATCTGACTATACTATCCTTGGTCATTGGAACGACTTTGACCTTTCAGGCGCAAACAAAATTTACTTCCAAATCAGTAAATATGTCAGTAGTCGGGACATCAACCATGCATGATTGGGTGATGAATTCTACGACAGGTGATTGTAGTGCAACATTTACTATAGATGCGACTGATAATTTGACGGGACTAACAGGTATGAACCTGACTGTATCATCAAAAACACTAAAAAGTGGAAAGGGAGGTATGGACAAAAATGCTTACAAAGCACTTAAAACTGATAAAAATCCGAATATAACCGCAACGCTGAAAAGTGCAGAAGTGACCACCAAAGATAATAAGACATATACCATAAAAAGTATGATTAAACTGACTATTGCGGGTAAAACGCTGGAAACAGATATGATCTCAACTGTCAAGAAAGTAAATGACAACAGCTACTCTGTAAAGGGTGAAAAAAAGATAAGCATGAAAGACTATGACATGAGTCCGCCCTCCTTTATGCTTGGAGCAGTAAAAACAGGTAATGAGGTAGTCTTAAATTTCGATGTAGTACTAAACCAACAATTATAATAAATCAAAATTTTCTTAATCTTTAATAAAAACAATATGAAATCTTTAATTAATCTTCTCAGTGTTTTATTAGTAACATTATTTGTTACTAGTCTTTCGGCACAGATTCAATATACCAGAGCCACAAATCAGGACGGTATAAATGTGTTTGAACCATCCAAAATGGATGCAAATGAATTTCAGGGATTTAAACTGAACATCGGTGGGGCATTTACCCAAGGTTTTCAGGCTTTAAACCACTCCAATGCCGACACTTTCAAATTGGCTTCTAAAAAACTTTACGCATTAGGAAATGGATTTAACCTTGCTGCTGCCAATCTTAACTTTGATGTACAGTTGGGTGATGGTATCCGTATGTACCTTGAAAACTATATGGCAGCTCGTCGCCACAATGAATTTTGGGTAAAAGGAGGATACATCCAAATAGACAAATTACCTATGTTTGGCAATCCTGAATGGTATACTAAATATTTCAGAGTGAAATTGGGACATATGGAAATCAACTATGGTGACCAGCACTTCAGAAGATCAGATGGTGGTAATACGATATTCAATCCATTTATTGAAAACCACATTATGGACCAGTTTGCTACGGAAATAGGTGGTGAAGTGTATGCATTCCCGACAGATGGTTTGATGTTGATGTTGGGTATGACCAATGGACTTATTAGAAATAATATTTTTGATTATAGTACTAATCCGGCAGGTCAAGTACAGAAAAAAAACCCTGCAATCTTATTGAAAGCAGCATATGACAAAAAAGTATCCGATAAACTGAGATATAGATTGAGTGCATCTATGTATTCCAATTCTGAGTCTCCTAGTCCTACACTTTATTCTGGTGACAGAACAGGTTCCAATTATTTTGGTGTCATGGAATTATCTTCTTATACTAATGGAACATCACAAGTTACAAGCGGCAGATTTAGTCCAGGATCATTTAATTCTATCACGGCGTTTATTATCAACCCATTTGTAAAATATCAGGGATTGGAAATATTCGGTTCATATGAAATTGCCAATGGTAAAACCATAGCTGAAACAACTGATAGAAAAACATCTCAGTTAGCTGTTGAAGCAGTGTATAGATTCCTTGCAAACGAACAAGTATTCTTAGGTGCAAGATATAATACTGTGACTTCCAGACTATCAGGCCTTACTTCTGATGTAGATGTAAACAGATTTGCTCTTGCAGCAGGATGGTTCCCAACCAAAAACCTTCTTTTGAAAGGCGAATATGTGACTCAGAAATATGAAAACTTCCCGGGCACAGATTACAGAAACCAAGGAGCATTTGATGGTATTTCCATTCAGGCTGTTGTTGGTTTCTAATACAATATGTTTGTTAGTTTTGATGATGATTAAAATTGTTAATAAGTTGGATCTGGCCGAAAAACCGGATCCAACTTTTTTATGGGAAAGGACTTGTTTTAAAAAATTCTCCTAATTTTGCCAAATGTATTTTACCACTTTTGTTTATTTACTAACAGCTGTCCTGAACTTCCATTATATCAGCGTCAAAAACGATTTGCTCGATCAGGAGATTTGGCTCGTCAATGCCAGCAGCAGCCTAAGGGTGGACGGTAAGACCAATATCGTCAATTTCACTTGTGTGGTTTCTTCATATGACAAAACTGACACCCTGACGTGTGCACTTCATAAATCAAATCTACCTTACTTCAAAATCAATAGTGTACTCGATATACCTCTAGCCAATTTTGATTGTCACCATAAAATTATGACCAAAGACCTTCAGAAAACACTTAAGATGAAGGAATACCCTGTCATGATCATTGATATTAAGTCTTTGACCCGGCTGCCTAATGAAGCTATAGGTGGAAGTAGTTCTGGTGAGGTTCAGATTTCATTGGCTGGCAAAAAAGTTAATTATGTGATAGAGTTTTATGGAAAGAACTACTTAAACCAGATAGAATTTGTAGGGAATAAAACTATATTTTTTTCTGAGTTTGGCCTGAAGCCACCCAGCAAACTGGGAGGAACTATTAAAGTGAAAGACCAGTTGGAGGTAGAAGTTAGGTTACTGCTTAAAAAGGCAGGATAGACATTAATACTTTTTCCATCTGAGGACAACCCCCGCCACACAACTTTGAAATAGGCCATACACCAGCCATGTAAAAACCATCTGAAACTCTACATCTATAGCGGCATAAGTGATCCAAAGTATAGGCACCAATGCTACAAAAGCATATACCAAACCAAACTCAATTCCAGCCATAAAGATATTTCCATCAAAATATTTTCTGAAGCGGTTCCAGAAAACTGAAAGGGATAATGCAAGTATAAACGGGTGCATGTAGAAATACACATCTCTACTGCCGTCTGAATTGAAAACCGGATTGATATAGTCGATAAAAAAATTAGGAAATAATCTTATGGCTACAAACAGACCTCCATAACTTATTACAAAAATAGCAATACCTGAGATGATTGTATTTTTTAATATTTCTCGTCCGTTTCTTTTGATTCTGTCAATCCAGATCTCGGCTTCCTGGATGGGAGTATGATGATCGTTCATATTTAATTATAAAATTGTGTAAAATTATAAATATTTCTTTTCTGCTTCTATTTAAGTCGCATTGATTTATTAATATTTAAAAATTAAAGACCAACCTTTCAACCGGATAAGGTAGCAACCAAATTTTTATATTAAACATATATTGTATATATTTGCCGATTAATAATACCATTTTACCAGGATGAATACTGATAATCTCTTTAAAGATGCTGACCATGATGAGGAAGAACTCATTAACCTAAAAGGCATGTACAAAGAATATTTTCTGGATTATGCATCTTATGTAATACTGGAAAGAGCGGTTCCTGACATCGATGATGGCTTGAAGCCTGTGCAGCGTCGTTTACTACACGCCATGAAAGAAATGGATGATGGCAGATACAATAAAGTAGCCAATATCATAGGTCAGACCATGCAGTATCATCCTCACGGTGATGCATCTATAGGAGATGCTCTGGTCAATATGGGCCAGAAGGACCTGCTCATTGATTGTCAGGGAAACTGGGGTGATGTACGTACCGGGGACTCAGCAGCAGCCCCCAGATATATTGAAGCCAGACTTACTAAATTTGCTATTGAGGTATTATTCAATCCGCAAACTACTGATTGGCAGATTACTTACGACGGCCGAAAAAAAGAGCCCATCACTTTACCTGTCAAATTCCCACTCGTGCTTTCTCAGGGTGTGGAAGGTATTGCAGTAGGTCTTTCGACTAAGGTGCTTCCCCATAATTTTATTGAGCTGATCAAAGCATCTATAAAACTGCTCGAAGGTAAAAAAGTAACTATATTTCCTGACTTTCAGACCGGAGGCATGATCGATGTTGGTGAATATAATGAGGGACATCGAGGTGGCAGAGTTAAGATCAGGGCTAAAATCCTACAGGTAGATAAAAATATCTTAAATATCGTAGAGTTGCCATTTGGTGTTACTACTAATACCATGATAGAGTCTATCCTAAAAGCTAATGATAAGGGGCAGATCAAGATCAAAAAAGTCCATGATAATACAGCAAAAGATGTAGAAATTCAACTGGAACTTATACCGGGAGTATCGCCCGACCTCACTATAGATGCACTTTTTGCGTTTACAGATTGCGAAATATCCTACTCTCCCAATGCATGTGTTATAGTAGACAACAAGCCACTTTTTCTGTCGGTACCTGAGATATTGCGGATTTCAACTTTTCAGACTAAAGAGTTGTTGAGACGGGAACTTGAAATAAAAAAAGCAGAGCTTGAAGAAAAATGGCATCAGGCCAGCCTGGAGAAGATATTTATTGAAAACCGTATCTATCGTGATATTGAAGAGTGCGAGAGTTTTGATGCTGTGATTATTGCCATCGATTCTGGTCTGAAAAAATATGTAGCCACACCATCAGATCCCTTAAAATCAGGGGATAGCCGTCTGATGATGATGAGAGATATTAAAGAAGATGATATCACACGGCTCACAGAGATCAAAATCAAGCGTATCTCCAAGTACAATACATTCAAGGCAGATGAAATGATGGGACAGCTTTTGGCAGATCTTGAACAGGTAAAATATGATCTTGAGCATCTGACAGAGTATGCTATAGCCTACTTTCAGCGATTGCTGGAGAAGTACGGCAAAGGCAAAGAACGCAAGACAATCATTACTTCATTTGATTCTATAGAAATAAAAGAAGTAGTGGCCAATAATGCAAAACTTTATGTAGATCGCAAGGAAGGTTTTGTGGGAATGGGTATGAAGAAGGACGAATTTGTAAGTGATTGTTCCGATATTGCAGATATTATAGCATTTACACGTGATGGTAAATTTAAGGTGGTAAAAATAGCTGATAAAGTATTTGTAGGCAAGGATATCATCCACATAGCTGTATGGCTTAAATCTGACGATCGCACTACATATAACCTCATGTATCTCGATGGTCAAAGCGGAAAAACATTTGCAAAAAGATTTAATGTGACAGCTATCACAAGAGACAAAGAGTATGACCTCACCCAAGGTAGTAAAGGTTCTAAAGTTTTATATTTTACGGTCAATGCCAATGGTGAATCCGAAATAGTAAATATCCAGCTATCGCAAGGATCTTCTGCCAAGAAAAAGGTTTTGGACTTTGATTTTGCGGAACTGGCCATCAAGGGCCGGGCTTCTCAGGGAAATGTAGTCACCAAATATCCACTCAGGAAAATCACTCAGGTATCAGTAGGAAAGTCTTCTCTCGGAGCGATGCAGATCTACATGGATGAGGTCAGTGGCAAACTCAACCAAGATGAAAGAGGTAAATATCTAGGCCCTTTTGATACCGGTAGTAAACTGCTGAGTATATATAAGGATGGAAGCTATGAAGTCAATGAACTTGATCTCAATAAAAAATATGATGTCAACAATATTGTAGAGATTGGCAATTATACCGGAGATACAGTCATCTCAGCCATGTACTTTGAAGGTGAAAAAGGCTCGACGATGGTCAAAAGGTTTAAGATAGAGACCAGCACTATGGACCAAAAGTTTATTTTTATTCCTGAGACATCCGGCACAAAACTATATTTTGCTTCGATGGAAAAGGCTCCGGTTATCAAGTATCAATATAATGTCGGTAAGACTAAAGAGACCAAAGAAGTATCTCTATCAGATTTCATAGATGTCAAAGGCTGGAAGGCATTAGGAAACAGGCTCGTTGACGCTAAACTGGTAAAAGTAGAGAAATCAGTACCCGAGTCAGCAGAAGACCCTGAATCTGAAGAACCTATGGAGTGTATTGAAGATGGAATAACTGAAAATGACCAAATTACGCCAATTACCCAAAATACTGAACTTAAACTTCCTTCTGAAAAAAAAGATAAGGTTTCCGATGATAAAAATTCAAAACTTGGAGATAAAGATAAAGATAAACCGGGATACAAACCCGGGGATACTATAGAGTTTGATTTTTGAAATTAGTCCTTAAAATGCAGTATATTAACACTTTTACATAATTTTTCTAATTAGACCACATTACTATTTTGCGAATCATCATTTTTATTCCTTATTCTATTAATTCGGGCTATGGTTTTCTGCATCAGTTTCCGACTATCAAAATTATGGAAGTGAAATATTAAAAAAGCTTTTTTGTAAGTATTGAGGAGAAGTGTGGACATTTAATTACCAGCCACAATCCTTTGCCCAACCCGAGACTCTATTTACTCTGCCATTGCCACATCATGCCGACGTAAAAGTTACGGCCCCAGTGCAGATTTTGCTGATTGCTGGCTTCAATATGAATTCCGTTATTATTATTTGCCTGAAGTTGGCGGATATCAAAGATGTTTTTGACTCCTGCATTAACTCTTATTTTCCTATTTAGAAAATGGGTTGAAAGGCCTGTATTGAGCATTTGCCATCTGTCGGTAGATCCCTGCACTGTTTTGCCGCCCTGATTATAAAAAAATGGAGTTTTTCCTGTCATTTTATGCCAGATATTCCAGCTGAGTTTTCCATTCCAGAGACTGACGGTAAGATCATTGGCCCAGTCGGTTGACCATAGATATGAAGAAGTTGAGTTGATATTTTCTTTTTCCGGGTTATGAAAACCTGTATTAATTACATCGGATTGAAATCGGATGACTGAACCAATATTGACATTTGCTCTGAAGCTTGCTCCGGATGTTTTCCACGATTCTACATTGCGATACTCATATTGTACAGGGCCGAGAGCGGTTAATATGATTCGTTCGTTTACTTTATTATAAAATCCGGTTGTTGTAAATGAGATTTCGGTGCTTTTTAAGTTAAAAGTTTTCCACGTGATCTCACCTCGGAGATTGAGCGATCTTTCCGGTTTCAGGTTTGGATTGCCGATGACAAAATGATTAATATCTACAAAGCTGAAAAACAATTCTTTAATAGAGGGAGATCTAAACCCGTAAGCCCATGATAATCTTGCCTGAAATGGCAGTTTGGGTTGCCAAAGGAGCCAGGTTGATGGTGTCAAAGCTGATCCATATCTCATATTTATCGTCCATCTTGCTCCTGATTGTATGGTTACATTTGATGTGGGTTTGTATTTCAAACTGCCAAACCATCCCATATCATTCGTATTTGCTTTTCCTGGATCAGTGGCTGTGGAGTCAAACAACCGAGTACCAATGGCTGTCTCATAATAATTTTCGACACCGATAATATAGTTCAACTGTTTATTTTTACTGTCACTGGCAAAAGTAAATCTGGCCAGATATCCTGTGGCAGATGAAGTATCCTGCATGCCATGTAGCAATTCATTTATATTCTCGTTAAAATCGTATCTGAATGAATTTTTTGTCCTGGTGAATGCATTATACCCCATTGTAGCCTGGATCAGTTTACGTGATTTGGTCCATCTTTCAGCAAACAGATTTATATCATATCTTTCTGTAGCATAGTAATCATCAAAAGCGTAGGGTTTGAAAACTAATCGACGTTTTTCGCCGAGATTGTCTACTGTTTCAGACAAAATATTTCCTGACAATCGGATATCAGTGGACTCTGATGGAGTGTATCTCAACATTGCCCGACCGGATTTTTGTTTTTTAGGGTTCCAGATTTGGTCTCTATTGCCCGTGGAATCAGGTGTTGGTACAAATTCCAGGATATTTCCTGACAGTTGTGCTGTAAATTTACCGGTAGTATATCCTGTCCTAGCAGTCATGTTTCTAAAACCGTTACTTTCATACTGCCCGCTTATTTCAGTATCAATTGATGATGTCTGACTTTTTTTAGTAATCAGATTGACTATTCCACCCGAAGCTTCAGACCCATAAAGTAACGATTGAGCACCTTCTATAATCTCAATTTTCTGTATCGAACTCAGGGGTATCTGTCCGGCATCGATATTTCCATTTAGACGGCCTACGACAGGAACGCCATCTATCAGTATCTTCAGATTTTCACCTTTCAGCCCATTGATGCTCAATTCACTGCCCAAAATAGCATCCTGTGTGACACGCATATTGGGCTCTGTTTGTAACAATTCCTGCAGGTTGATCACTGATCGCTGCTCGATGATTTTACGATTGAGTACCCTGACGGAGTTGACAGTTTCACGGGCATCAGTAGGAGTAAACTGGGCTGTTATTACTATTTGATCAAGATTTTTTGACCATACGGAGGTATCCTTCACAACCTGTGAAAAGGATAAAACAACATGGAAAAAAATAAAAAAGAAAATAGCAACGGCCCTCATTCAGTTTTATATTTTTACTACTTTTCTAATGGTTGATTGACCGCTGTTATTGCTGATTCTTATCAAATATAGTCCTTTATTCCAGTCAGATGTATTCAAATTGAGTACTTTAAACCCATTGCTTCCGTTGACGTTTTGTGTAGTATGGCTTCTGCCGGCATAATCAGTCACCTCTATCTTCAAGTCACCTGAAAATTTTTTATCTACCTCAAGGGAGATTATCAGTTCATTTTCAACAGGATTTGGAAAAATACCTGTAGTGACACCTTCCAACGCTGAAATGGAAGAAGTTCCCAAATCTGTTTTTTCGAATACTGCATTACCGGTGGCTGCACCTTCGAAGTCAATAAAACGTAGTTTCCAAACTTTATTATCGGGAGTTTTTACGAAAAATACCCTTTTTTCATCAATAACCCATGATGTCCCAGTCAGCATTTTCCAGTCAAAACCAATGATGTCAGTAATGGGACTTAACTTATTTTTATAATCATTGTATGAAACTGTAGCTGGGTTTACACCTTCAGCTTCGGCAGTGAGTACTCCCGGTCCGGTCAATACCCCTGTCACATTGTATTGTTGTACAACCGTACCATTAGGATCTTTGGCTATAGATACGTATCTTCCATACATGAGGTCAAACCCCCCGGTAGGCAAAACGTCTACTGTGTTATTAGTGGCAAAGCTGAAGAAAATTAATTTTTGGCCTTTATTATCAGTCAATTTGTTGAGAGCTTTTGTTACCTCGCCGGTACCGTCCAGTTTAGCATACTTAAAATTGTAAGTCGTACCAGTGACAGACTCTATTTTTATCTTTCTGTATTCGCCATTGCGAAGTTTCATCACGAAAACTTTATTTCCCTTGACAGAGTTATTGGCGGGATTGTAGGTTCCCCAACCAAAATCAAAAGGATTATTGAGATTTCTCAGTTCATTGAAAGCTCCAAAAATCCACGACTCTTCACTATTGAGAAATTTTACATTCTGTATAGAGTCCAGGATGATAGGTGCGTTAAAGTCTTCTGTTTTGGCATAATACAGCTCTGTAAGCGGTAAATTTTGCCCCATGGTGCTACCGGACGACTCATTAATAAAAATACCTGCATCCTGAAAACCATAGGCAGTAAACGCCAGATCCCAGGCATCATTACTTATTTGCTTCTGAGAGCCATCGCTGAGCTTGACAAAACTTTGTTTATTATATCCCGCTCCTGTGCTTATTTGCTGGAAGGATTGGGAAGAAATAATATGAGTGTATAGTAAAATGATTATAAACGAAAATAACTTCTGCATATGATATTTTTTAAATACAATGCAAAGGTAGGTTGCCGTCCTGCACATTATGATGTATATCATGTCAAAAGAATGTCATAAAATGGAGCAACATGATTTTTTTGGGTAAGAAGAATTTTATAGTAATTACAGTATTTTTAATAGTAAGGCTATCCTATTAGAAGCTTTGCAATATTATATGCCGCGGACTCCAGATTTTTTTCTGTTTCTGACAGTGCCTGTTTCAGATTGAAAGGTTCTAGGTTTATAGAAAAAGCTGAGTGTAAACCCATTTTTTTTATTTGTTCCGTCGAGGCTTCAAGCACTCCGCAGAGGGCAATGACTGATTTACGATTTTTTGCAGCACACGATGTGATACCCATGATCAATTTGCCTTGAGATGTCTGG
>JAYTNJ010000385.1:0-23346 GCA_043748345.1 Saprospiraceae bacterium | reverse complement strand
GCATCACTGACGACCAGGTTATATTTTTCCAGTAGCGGTGCCATAACAGCAACCTTTTCCGGGTGCCAAATATCATCCTGATCGGCAAGAAAAATTATTTCGCCACCGGCTTGTTTTAAAGCATTTTCTGTGTTGTAAACGGGTCCGGTTTTCCCTTCATTTGTAAATACCTTTATTCTGGGGTCATTTAAACCTGCAATTATCCGAAGAGTATTGTCAGTTGAATGGTCATCGGAAATAATGACTTCGTCATGTATAGCCAATTGTCCAATTAAGGAAAGCAACTGCTCTTTAATAAAAAGCTCACCGTTAAAGGTGGGTATGCAAACGCTGATGGATCTGGTCATAATTTATACATGCAGGGCACCTGTTTAATGAACAGGGAAAACGGGTAAATATTGTGATTTATAAATATCCGTTATCCCTTTTATTTTTATTGACTATCCTATATAGCAACCTAACCAGGTCTTAGTGTACTTTGTATTGTATTTTTCTTTGTGTTTTTCGTGGTACTTGTATTTTTTACCACAAAGAAAACAAAGAATGACAAAGGAGACCAAGGTTCATATAGGAGGATAGACAACTTATTTTTTAATATAGCGTATCAATTGATACAATACTTTATAATACATATATTTTAGGATACCACCATACCCGATCATACGGAGATACCGGTATTTTCGCATATCATATAAAAGATTTCTCCTCAAATATAGAATATTAAATAGGCCGCCCTTTTGTACTCCAATAGTATTGGAAGCATGCTGTCTATACAGCAGTGTGGCTTTAGGCAAATAGAATATTTTCCCGTTCCTGCAATTATTAATAGCGATCCACCAATCATGCATCATGCTGAAATTTTCTGGAAAAGGAGGAGTTTTAATTTTGGCCATATTGTTTATCAGCATTGTACAGCCTGTAATACAATTGGCTATACCCAGGAAATTAAAACTGGCAAAATATAACGGGTTTACTCTTGTTTTTTTATAAAATGAAGGATGAAGGATCTGCAGGTTTTCATCCACAATGGTTAGATCAGTATGTACAATGACCGCTGAACCAGGATGCTCTATTTCCATCCGCTGCATTTGCTTTAAGGAATCATCGATCTTGGAATGCAGCCATACATCATCATGATCGCAAAACATATAGAAATCCGATTGGACAGCCTGCAGCAGGAATTCAAAATTATAAGCAGCCCCGGATCTTTCTTTACCTTTGGGTAGTTGAATTATTTTATCCTTATAGTTGGCGATATAATGTTGGATGATTTGCAGGGTATTGTCTGTTGACCCGTCATCATGTATAAACAGGGTCCAATCCTTGCTGGACTGCTCTAGGATGGAATTTATTTGCGGAGCTATATATTGCTCACTGTTATAGGTAGCCAACAGTATGGCGATGGGGCTGTTATTTTCCATAAAACATCAATTCATTGAATCAACAAACTTAGTTTAAGGAACGGTTTGCGAATTCTCAATTTTGCCTTCATTTCCATTGTATTGTCTTGAAACTCCTACATAGTGTGTGCCTGATTTTTTATTACTATTTTCAACTATGTTTAAGGATTGAAGCTTTGTATCCCCAAGATCTAAGTATAAAATTTTCATTTTACTTCACGTCAATTACAATTCTGTCATTTCGGTTGGCAAGCTCCCACAAGGTGTGAAAAATAAGTTTTCCGGTATTTGCCATGGCTTCAAAACTAATCTTTTCTATATCATCTGTCGTTCTATGATAATCCTCATGTGTACCATTAAAATAAAATATTGCAGGTATTCCTTTAAGGGCGAAATTATAATGATCTGATCGCTCATAATATCTGTTGGGGTCTGCAGTATCATTGTAAGTATAGTCAAGCGTAAGTTGTGTGTATTTTTGGTTGACTGACTCATTGATCTTATGTAAGTCGGTACTGAGCCTGTCTGAGCCTATGATATATATGTAATCAGGGTTGTCCCTGTATTTTTCATCTATACGACCCACCATATCAATATTAATATTTGCGACCGTTTTTTCCAACGCAAATATAGGATTTTCAGAATAATATTTAGATCCCAATAATCCTTTTTCTTCACCACACACCCAGAGAAAGACTATGCTTCTTTGTGGGGGATTACCTTCCATCACCGCTTGCTGACAAGCCTGAGCCATTTCCAGCAATGTTACAGTACCCGAACCATTGTCATTAGCGCCATTAAATATTTCATCTCCTCTTTTGCCCAAATGATCATAGTGAGCTGAAACGATGACATATTCATCAGGTTTTGTATTTCCTTTGATGTATCCTATCACATTTTGCCCTTCCAGCAATGATACTTCTTTTGACATATTTATAGATATATCAGTTTTTAAGGTGATAGATTCAGGTTTTCCCTTTGCATATTTTTCGCGGGCTTTAAGTATCTTATCTTCATTTTTACCTATGATGGCTTTAGCCACCGTCGAAGAAATAAAAATATGATTGGCAGTATTTATGGATTTGTTTAAATGATTACCCAGTTCCATATTACCGGATAATAGTTCGCTGCGGTTGTTTTCCGAAACTTTTTTTATATCGTCCTCTATGATGAGTACAAGTTTTACTCCTTTTAATTTGGCCACTTTTAGTTTTCTGTTTATGTCTGACGACCATTCAGACAGTTCTTCCTTTCCTGTAATAATTGATTTACCATTTTTATCAGAGGGCTCTCCTTTATTGATCATAATTATCTGATCTTTGACATTGTTTTTTTTGTAATCACTATAGATGTTATCATCAATACCGTAACCCATAAAAACTACCTGAGACGCTTTGATATCAGGCATCTGCTGATTATTGGAAGTAATCATGATATAATCCCATAAAAATTGGAAGCGCTCCTTATCTACGTATAAATTTGATTCTTTCCATTTCGAAAATGTAAATGCTACATTCTGATAATATTGCTTCGTCTCAGGTACAGGTAACAAGCCTAGATTTCTTATGTTTTTTTGTAGATATTCTGATGCTATCTTTATACCTTTCTGGCCAGTTTCCCGTCCTTCGAGTGAGTCTGAAGCTATTATCTTTAAGTGATCTCTTAATGTGCCGGGAGATATTCCGGAGGCATATCGGTAGGATGAATCATAAGGGTCGGTAACTTTTGCTATAGATGTATCAGGTACCGTGATGGAACTTATATACTGCGTAAAACCCCTTGTATGAGTCATAAAAACCATCAAAATGGACAGTATAAAATATTTCATCTGTTTATTTTTTATATTTATTTTTAAAGGCCAGATGGAATCTTTGATAAAAAATAATCATTGTGGTTTGTACCCGCCTGAACACGTTAGTCGGGCAGGTAAAATAAACCCTGATTATTTTTTATGTCGATTTCATGTATTTTAAGATTTGAAAAGATGCAAAAAGTTTCTTTTTTATTGAAAATTTATTCTAAAAAAGAGAGTATAGTTTCTGTGTCAAACCAGTGCTCTCTTTTTATATTTTTTGAGGCTAGTTACAGCTTATTTTATTTACTCTGTTTTGGTGGCGCCCTCCTTCAAACTGACTGCTGAGGAACATTTTCACAATGCTGCCAGTCAATCGTTTGCTGATAAATCTTGCAGGAATACAGAGCACGTTTGCATCATTATGTTTTCGGGCAAGGTCAGCCAGCTCTGTAGTCCAGCATAATGCTGCCCGAATTCCGGCATGTTTATTTGCAGTAATACAGACACCGTTACCGCTGCCGCATACGAGAATACCGGCATCCGATTTTTTACTTTCAACGTCAGAAGCTACAGGATGGGCAAAATCAGGATAGTCTACAGAACTTGCATCAGCAGGACCCCTGTCAATAATTGTATGACCTTGTTTTTTAAGAATACCTAAGATATATTCTTTGTACGCAAAGCCTGCATGATCGGAGCCTACGGAGATATTCATATAAATTTTTTAATATTCTCATTAATTCATTGGAGCACCTGACTTTATGAGTTTTGAAAGTTTATCTCCCATCTCTTTTTCGAAAGTAGGGTCTTCAACTTTTTTAGCAGTTTCGATGACATCCTGTGCCGCACTCATTCTGTACTGATAGTCTTGTCCAAAACTGTCAAAAACACTCTTATCGGTCTGGGATTCATAAAACTCGATATATTGCCTGGTCTCTTCTGCCAGTATTCGTAAATGTTTTTTGGCCGATTCAAAGTCTTTGGCACTGATCAGCACATTGATGAAAGGCATAATTCCTGAGTCATAGGGGAAGTTCATATTGGGAAAACCTTCAAAATATTTGTTCACCATTTCGGAAGCTTTCTTTTTATCTCCCTTTCGGTCAAACTCCATCGCTGCCCTTAACATCACGAGCTTCATAGCCTGAACTTCAGCCATATAACTTCGGTCAACAAAAAGTTTACGTTGATCAAAATTACCCCACTTCCATTTTTTCATGACATTATTATACACCTTATTTTCATCAATATCTCCAAAACCGTAAATACCCGGAAGCTGTGATTTGACTTTGATGTTAGTGGGTGATACTCTTAATCCCAGACCTTCCATTTCTACATAATCATTTAATCCCAACAGTTTAGAAGACTGGCAGGTGATGGCAAAATAGATGGGTCTTTCATAAAAATTGGATGCAATTAAGTCAAGTACAGCCAGATCGTCTTTTGTAAATGACCCCATCTCTGTTGGGAAACGAAACATGATGTTATCTGCCCATTCAGTCGAGTCTATAGTGGATTGTATGCCTAATTTAAGATATTTTTCCCTATCGACAGGCAGATAGAAATTTCTGCTATTAATAAAAGTCTGACCCTGGATGGTGTATTGCGGGTCTTTGATACGTCTTAGACCTTCAAAGACATTTAGGGGCGCAGACATATCTTCTCCTCTTGGATTCGCAAAAAATATCTGGTTTCTGTTTTTACCTCTATAATCCTCTTCAGTCAGCGTCAACTTGAGTGGGGCAGATTCATTCACCCGGTTTCTGAGTTTATTGATATACCAATCAACAGCTATAAGACTCAAGTTGACTACCCTGACATCACGCCTGATATTTTCTACTTCCTGTGCATACCAGAGTGGGTAAGTGTCATTATCTCCATAGGTAAAAATGATGGCATTTGGTTCTACGCTGTTCAGGAAGTTACTGGCATAATCCCGGGATGCTTTAATATGTTTTCGGCTACTGTCATCATAATTCTGAAATCCCATAATTACAGGAGCAGATAGTACCAATATGCCGGCTATAAGTGCGGGGGCCACACCCTGTATTTTTTGAGACAAGTACTGGTACAATGCTAATACACCCATTCCCACCCAGATACAGAAAGTCATAAAAGAGCCTACGAGTACATAATCCCTTTCCCGTGGCTCATTGGGTGGCTGATTTGAATAGATAATGATTCCTATCCCTGTGATGACAAAAAGTATAAAGAGTACGATAAATTCTTCCCGTTTCTGCATAAAATGAAAGATAAGCCCTAATAATCCGAAAATGAGCGGGAGGAAATAGTATTTATTTCTTGACTCGTCATTTTTTATAGCATCGGGTAGTTTATCCATTTTATATAGTTTGGCTTCATCTAAAGGAGTAATACCTGATTGCCAGTTACCTTTTGAGATGTCCCACGGGAAATATCCCTGTTCAGCTGTCTGACGACCCACAAAATTCCACATAAAATATCTGCCATACATCCAACTTATTTGATAATTGAATAAAAACTGAAGGTTGTAGCCCATCGATGGTCTTCCCTTACTGCTACCGTTTAACGTTTCACGCCACATTTTGTGCAGTTCAGGCCGACCCTGATCCGTATGGCCTATTCTCGGGAAGAGGATTTTATCTTTTTGGTCATAGACATAATCATATTTTTCATCTACAATTTCATATTTTTCACCCACTCTTCCATATCTTGGGGTACGGGATACGTCTTTTGGCTGAGCGTCATAATGAGGGCCTGATATGAGAGGCCTTTCGCCATATTGTTCACGGTTGAGGTAGGGGAGCAACCGCATTGCATCACCAGGTACGTTCATATTGATCGGAGTATCAGTATTTGCCCTGATGACTACTACACCTATCGTTGAGAAAGCTACGATGACAAGCACAGCTGAGACAGCTGCTATCTGTAAGAGTTGATTTCCTTTTTTATGAGCATATTTTATAGCCAGATACGATAAGCCAGATACGATCAGCATAGTGGGAATGATACCTGTATGCACCGGTAGTCCAAAAGAATTGACAAACAGTAATTCCATGTTTTTCCAAAGTGTAGGTATTCCAACAATTACTATTTTCATGATAAATATAATACCAACTACACCTAGGCCCATGGCTATAATAGCACCTTTAAGATTATGATCCTTGTAATTTTTGTAATAAACCAACAATGCCACTGCGGGTAAGGATAATATACTCAAAAGGTGAACTCCTACTGACATTCCACTGACAAATATACTTAATACCAACCAACGGTTTGCTTCATTTTTATCATTGATATAATAATATTTTGTTGCTGCCCAAATGGTCATGGCTGTAAACATTGTAGACATTCCATATACCTCTCCTTCCACAGCAGAAAACCAGATAGAAGTACTAAAAGCTGTGACTAACCCTGCTGTGAGTCCGGCAAAGCCTAATGCAATGTTTTGAGAAGTTGTAGTTTCTGTATCTTTACCCACTAGAGCAAGTTTGCCAAACATAATAGTGGTCCATGCAATCATCATAGCACCTACGGATGTACAAAGTGCTGACATCAAATTTACTGAAAAGGCAATATCTGAAGGATCATCAGAAAAAATGGTAGCCAGCCATGCAAATATCCTACCCACTATGACAAAAAGTCCGGCTCCAGGAGGGTGTACTACCTGCAGCTTGTAAGCACCTAGGATAAACTCACCACAGTCCCAAAGACTTCCTGTGCGCTCAACAGAGTGATAATAAACTATAAAACTTATAAGTAAAACTAAGATACCCGTGATATTGGATACTTTTTTCAATGATTGCATCATATGAAGAATGAATTTATTAGATTTAAGGGGCAAAAATAAGAAAAATACTTTAAAACAAGCAATAATATGAATCACGACCTTTTTGGTCGTAATTAAAATACTAAAACATAGAATTGGCCGTTTTTATTGTTAAATTCTAAGCAAGTACATTCAAAAAAACTTGAAGACATGTATGTTTTTCTGGCTTCCTTAAAAAATAATCTTATATCTTTGCGCAACTTTTAGCCAATCGAGAGTCATTTCTAGCATCATTTGTATTTATCCGACGTTTTTATTAAAATACTTTTCAACTTTGAAAGCTGATGAATGTCTTTTTCGATCATTTGGTGCACGAATTTGAGTTGCCTCTCAAAAATCCTGTCCTTATTTTTTCGCTGATACTTTTTATTATTCTTCTTTCACCGATAGTATTGAAGAGGCTCAATGTTCCCGGAATCATAGGTCTTATCATTTCTGGGGTGGTTATTGGTCCTCATGGTTTCAATATTCTTGAAAAAACATCAGCCGTAGAGTTATTTTCTACTATTGGTTTGTTGTATATTATGTTTATTGCGGGTCTTGAGCTGGACATGAATGATTTCAAATCCAACAGAAACAAAAGTCTTTTATTTGGATTTTTTACCTTTATCATCCCTATCACTATCGGATTTCCTGTGTGTTATTACTTCCTTGGGTATGATATTAATGCTAGTTTTCTTACAGCAAGTATGTTTGCTACGCATACCCTGGTAGCGTACCCAATCATAAGTCGTTTTGGCATTTCAAAAAATGAGGCAGTGGCTATTTCTGTCGGAGGAACCATTCTGACTGATACCGCAGTCCTGATCATTCTGGCTGTGATATTAAAAAATGCGGAAGGTAATTTGAACTCTGAATTCTGGTATCGGCTTAGTATCTCCCTAAGTATATTTGCAGCTATTATGTTCCTGATTATTCCAAGGGTGGCCAAATGGTTTTTCAGCAAACTGGAAAGCGAAAAACATGCACACTATATTTTTGTACTTTCTGTTGTTTTTTTTGCAGCATTTTTAGCTGAGGTAGCAGGAGTAGAAAAAATCATAGGTGCCTTTGTAGCCGGTCTGGCGCTCAATAAACTTATCCCTCATTCTTCTGCATTGATGAACAGAATAGAATTCATTGGCAATGCACTTTTTATACCTTTCTTTTTGATTTCCGTAGGTATGGTAGTGGATGTGAGTGTCATAATGAATGGCAGCACCGCTTTGATAGTAGCGGGAACCTTAACTGTTGTTGCATTGATTGGCAAATGGGTTGCTGCATGGTTTACACAGCTTATTTTCAAATATTCATCAGCCCAAAGACAGCTCATTTTTGGGCTCAGCAGTTCGCATGCTGCGGCTACACTGGCTATAATACTGGTCGGTTACAATAAAGGAATATTGGATGAAAATATTTTAAACGGAACTATTATACTTATTCTTATTACTTGTGTAGTGGCATCTTTTGCTACCGAAAAAGCAGCAAGAAAAATCATAGTATCCGGTGACGTGGACGAAAAAATAGATCGATTGCCAGCAAGTGTATCCTATGAACACATACTCCTTCCTGTGGTCAACATAGAAAATATTGACAAAAACCTTGAGTTCGCCTTCCTTATCAAAGATAAAAAATCACCAAATCCTATTTCTGTTCTCAGTGTAATAGCTAATGATAGTGCTGCTGAAATGAATCTTATAAAGTCAAAAAGTAAACTTGAATATTATGTACAACAAGGATCAGCATCAGAAACTCAGGTGAATGTTATCACCACGATAGACCATAATGTCATGAGTGGGATATCGCGTACTGCGCGGGAAATCATGTCTGACATCATCATCATTGGTTGGCCTCAAAAGATGGCTTTTGTCGAAAAGATCATGGGGGAAAAATTGGATACTATTCTGGCCAATTCAGATAAATCAGTTTTTATCAGCTACATGGAAAAGCCGCTCATATCTCTTAAAAATATTATTCTTTTTGCACCTCCTCTTGCAGAACTTGAAAATGGTTTTCCGATATGGCTTTCAAAGTTTGCAAAACTCTCGCAGGAACTAAGCTTGCCCCTGGTCATCTGTTCAGACTCCAAAACCCACAATGCTGTAGCGCTATGGATCAAAAAATCATCATTCAGCGCCAGCATCTCTTATAAAGTATTTGACGACTGGGAAGATATACTCATCACTGCCAGAGATATCAAAGATGATGACCTCATTGTCATGGTGACAGCACGCAAAGGTTCTGTTTCTTATTTAAATTTGCTTGAAAATATACCATCAAAGCTGGAAAAACATTTTGAACACAATAATAAAATCATGGTTTATCCGCGTCAGCATAATTTTAGCCATGTTGCTGAAAATTATGAGAATATCACAAGCGGGCCGATATCAAGAGGAATAGAAACCATTGGTAAGGGTATAGAAAGCATATTTAACCTGGGCAAAGGAGAATAAAATGGCAGTCAAAAAAGATATAATTAAATATCTTCATCCCGATGGGATCAGAGATAGTGATTACAGAGTGGTCATCAATTCTCCGATCGGTCGATTGTGTATTATATCTTCTGAAAAAGGTGTGAGAGCCATCCGTTTGATAGGCGATTTTATACCCCTAGATCATCAAAATGAGCATACACTATCTGCTGTAAAACAACTTAAAGATTATTTTTCAGGTCAACTTACCGGATTTGATTTGGTTTTGGACACTGCAGAATTCACTGAATTTGCCAATAAAGTATGGAATGAACTTGTCAGAATCCCGTACGGGAAAACCATATCCTATGCTGAACTCGCATTCCGGCTGGGAGATCCTCTATGCATCAGAGCTGCGGCGGCAGCCAACGGCCGAAACCCGATTCCGATCATCATACCCTGCCACCGTGTGATAGGTTCTGATGGCAGTCTTACCGGTTTTGCACTCGGATTGGATGTAAAGCAAAAATTATTGGCTTTAGAAAATTCAAGCCGCTTTGGGGTAAGGCAGATCGATATTTTTGAGTAGAGCACTTTTATAATAGCATGTTTATCTTCATACTTTTTATTGATTGGTGATCATCTCATTTTCAAAATAAAATGTCTTTTAACTGATGTAACTATCCTTTTTCTGAATTTAATTTTTCAATCAAAGGGAGAATTAATCGATGATGAAAAAGGAAATGAAAAAAATCGATACGCCTGACGTTCGCGAATTTCTTGAAATTCTGTCAGCTTCAGGTGTAAAACTTTGGGCATGTAAACTGGCGATGGATATGTTTCACTATCCCAAAGACGAGTTGATTGAAGATCTGGATGGAGTTTTGACAGTGGGAGACTTTTATAAAAAGGGTTCGGGTGAAGGCACTCACATGCTCTTCATTTAAATGTGGTTTAGGTAATGTATGCTATGGAAGAAAGACTATTCGTTGATTGGCATTTGAAATAAATACATAATGTTGAATAATTAATATCAATCAACGAATTTCGGATATTGATTATTCATGGAAAAGAATATTGAGTTTGCATAAAAAGAGAATAATTACAATTCAAACAAACTTTGGTCTTTCAGTATTTTTATCACTTGGTCTTCAGATAAATTTGTAATATTAGCCAGCATCTTGATCGAAAGTCCGTTTTTAGACCCATTAATAATCACCTCGATTTTTCCTTCGATCTTCCCTTCGATCTTTCCTTCGATCTTCCCTTTCTGTATGCCAAGCTCCTCTCCCTTATTCTGATTTTTTGCAATGATATTTTCGTATGTGCTCATGATATTAAGATTGATAGGTGATGGTAAATTTTTGATGGTTTCAATAATATCTTCTTCTGTTATACTGGATACATTGAGAGAATAAACAAAAAGCGTCCTAAGAAAGTTCCTGTTGCTGAAATTCGGATGAATAGAACTTAAAATTCGTTCGAAATTTTCCCTTAGCGTGATGGGATCAAATCTATGTTTTTGTACTAAAATAGCGGAATAAAGCATACTGTTTTGTAATGTTAAAAGTGACTCATCCGACATCTCCATCAAAGAAAAGAAGATATGATCAAATTTGGGTAAATACCGACTGATATCTTCCGGATATTTATTAAAAAAATCATTGATTGGTTGCAGGCTCCATTGGTCTTTGCCTTGATAATAAACCAGAGGAATGATAGGCCGTAATAATTCTCCTTGTTTTATTTGTTTGAGATATCCCATAGAAATATATCCTGCAAGCTGGAAAGCAATTAATGGGTCAGGAGACGACTTATGTTCGATAAGCAATGATATTTGACAAAGATCATCATTGACTGTATTAAATTTAATGACAATATCTGAAAAAGTTTCTGCCAGCTCATCTGTCAGATAAGAGGTATTTTCATATTCCAGTGATTGAAGCACAAGAATTTTTTTGAGATGATCAGGAAGATACGTGTCTAAAAAAGCAATGGCCATCTCCTTATCAGAAAACATATCTTTGACAAACTTGTCGTGTGGATTATTGATACGTTTTGGCATAATTCAAAAATTATATTTTTATGGTTGCGACTTTTAGTGTCGCTATACTTTAAATATCAGTAACCTAAATATAACTTGCTATCAGGTATTGATTGTTGAAAAATGTTACCCTTATTTTTTCCCTTTGGCTATTTTGTCTATGGCCATGATGAGTTTATCAAGATCCTTTTTTCTGGTATAGACATGTGGTGTGATCCTGACACAACTGATGTTTTCCCAGACTATGCCTACTGTATGGATCTTGTACTGTGCAAAAAGAGCAATATCCAGCTCTCCGGGAGTCAATCCATCGACGGTGACACCACAGATGGCACACGAGTATTCGTCTTTGAGTGACGTGTGGATTTTTACTTTGGGTATATCTTTGACGGCTTCAGCCCAGTAATTTTTGAGATAACGGATACGCTGTTCTTTTCTTCTGCTGCCGATAGCCTGATGAAAATTGATGGCCTCACCGATGCCCTGTTCGATGGGAAAACTGCGTGTTCCGAGGGTTTCAAATTTTCTGATATCTTCACTCCGGGGGTTATCATTACATACCAGCGGCCAGATATCTTTAATATTATCTTTTCTGATCCACAGCATACCACTACCTATCGGGGCAGATAAGAATTTGTGGAGAGAGGCGCCAAAATAATCACAGCCCAAGTCTGGCACATTGAAATCGATCAAACCGAAACTATGGGCACCATCGACAATAGTTTTTAAGCCATATTTTTTAGCCAAATCGCATAGCTTTTTGACCGGAAGGATCTGACCCATCCAGTTGATGACATGGGTGATGTGCAATACCTTTGTTTTGGGAGTGATGGCTTTTTCAAAACCACTGACGATCTCATCATCATTTTCAACAGGGAAATCAAAACTGATTTGCGTATAGGTGAGTCCTTCCCGTAGCGATCGTTGACGCCATGCATTGATCATATTGGGGTAATCCTGTTTAGTACCGATGACCTCATCACCAGCTTTGAGATCGAGACCAAAGATAACCGTATTTAATGCTTCTGTTGAGTTTCTGTTTACCGCAATTTCTTCCGGATCGCAGCCTGCGAGATCTGCCAGTTTTTGTCTCAGAGGTTCTCTGCCTTGATCGAGGATGCGCCACATGTAGTAGGATGGTCCTTCGTTAGCCAATGTATTGTATCGCTCAACAGCTTCCTGCACTATGCGGGGACTTGGGCTTACCCCACCGTTATTCAGATTTATAATAGCAGGGTTTACCGTGTATGCTTGCTGTATGACGCTCCAGTAGTCTTCATCGATAGCCAGTTGTTCGGGCGTGAGATGCTGTCTGGACGCCTGTAGGTCTGACAGTTCGGAGGCATGCCACTGACTGTAAAGACTTTGTGTGGAAAAAGCTCCCGCAAGTAAGCTGGCTTGTTTGAAAAAAGATCTGCGTTGGTTCATGGTACTTATTTTAATTAATATCAGCAATAAATTCAAAATTATCTTCGGTATCTTGATCACTCTGTACGGTTTTCGCCGGCATATTGCGCATGACGAAGTTGCACCACTGGCATTTTTCATCTCCGCAGCCCGGTGTAAATATATGACTTTTTATCTCATTATAAGCAGTCACAAGCTGATTTCCCACGATTTCAAGCTCAGGATTTGAAATTTTAAATTCCTGTTTTCTGAATACTTTCTGGTTGTCTTTTTCTACAAAATCCATGGTCCCTTTTAACATCAACCAATGATTGCGTTTGTCTCCATCGAGCAAAAGACGATAAAATATAATTTGCCGCCAGTAGTCTCCCCCCGGATCTTTTTCCGCATCTTTTGGTACTTTGAGTTTTGTGGTATCGTATTTTCCGGTTTTGTAATCTGTGACGGAGATATGATCAGCATACACATTGATCCTGTCCAGCTTTCCTGATATGGGTACTCCTTTGTATTCTGTAGAAGGTATGCTGTATTCAAGCTCATACTTTACAGGGCTCAACCATTCGGCATTATATTTTTCATAATATTCATTCAGTACGTTTTCGCCGTGTTTACTCAGATTGTCAAATTCCTGCAGGGTGAAGTGGGACTTGTACATGTCAATTCCTTTACTGAAATATTCTTTCAGCTTGCCGGCTGATGCCATAGATCGCGGTTGTACTTTTTCTATATCTCTGAAAAATTGTTCGAGTGCAAAGTGGATAGCGTTTCCGAAACCCATACTTGCACTCCTTCCCATAGGTACTCGCAGGATATTTTCAAAGTAGAAAGCCAGTTTACATTTGAGATATTTGTTGAGACTGGTGGCGCTGATCTTAAAGTTTTCCAGGATTTTATCTACTAAGTCATCATCTATCAGGCGTGCTTCCCCTAGCTTATACTTCATAAGTTCAGCTTTGTAGTTAATTACTTTTGTATCATCGATCCGCACATGTATGACTTCGGCATCACTCTTTTTGATTTCAGCTACAAACTTACTGGCCGGATTTGCCTTTTCGGCGTCATTGTATTCAGGATATGAGATATAAAGATAATCTTTTGCCCTTGTCATCGCAACATAAAACAATCTTCGGTCATCCTCCTCACTGTTTTCTTTGGTCGATGATGTCAAGGTAGGTGGCAGAGGAAAATTATTATTACCGTTTTTTTTGTCCTCCCACATATTTTTATTGCAGCGTATGATGAATACATGGTCAAACTCCAATCCTTTAGCGCTGTATGCTGTCAAAAAATTGATACCATTTTCACTATTGATGATGCGATATACAGGTAGTTCTATTTTAGTATCTTTCATCAGGCGAATAAGACTCACTGCATCCCTGAGAGTAAACTGACGAGCTTTGGCAGCTTCGTTTTTAATAAAGTCAAAAAATGTATTGACCAATTGCAGTTTCCATGCTTTGTCAGATCCTGATAAGATGTTGTGGAGTAAATTACTTTCGGTAAGGATTTTTTCTATCAGTGTCTGGATAGTCACATTGGCAATATTACTTAACCATATTTCGATGATGCCGGAGACTTTGAGTAATTCATCAATATGTATGACACCTGCCGACTTCAATTTTTCTTTGTCATTGATCACTTCTCTCCATTTATGATATGGATTTTTTTCATGATCATTGTCAGATTTTTTTCGACAGTATATGGTCACAGCAGCTATATCCAGCGCCGTCAGTCCAAAAAAGTCATAATGCAGTATTTCAAAAAGCAAATCTTCGGACGTATGGGGCTTTGAGTATTCGGCCTCAAGATAATCGAGTATGGTCGTGATACGGAGCACTTCATTTTCATACAGGACATTCACTCTTTTTTTGACATTGATCGGAATTTTTTTTTGTGAAAAGTATCGCACCAGATTTTCTGCCGACCGATGTTTGGTATATATGATGGCTATATCCCTGTATGCCACCCCTTGATGATGCAGGTCGTCGATCTTCATAATAATGCCGGCTTCTTCCTGGGCTTCATTGAGATAACATAAGATCTCGGGTTCCGGCGAAAAGTGCGGCTTTTCCAGTCGGCTTTCTTGCAAATCTTTGATTAAGTATGGGTATTTGTGGACCAGCCGCTCTTCATTATTTTCTATAAGATTTTTAGCTCTGTCCAGGATTATCTGACTGGAGCGATAGTTGTCTGTAAGGACTATTTCCACAGGATCGTATTTCTTTTTGAAGTCGAGGATGCTGTTCATATTTGCACCCTGAAATCTGAATATGCTCTGATCATCATCACCGACGATAAAAAGGTTGGGTGATTCCCAATAATCAGCCAACTGGAATAAAAGTTCATTTTGAGCGCCATTGGTATCCTGATATTCATCCACAAGGATGTACAAAAACCGTTCTTGGTATTTGGCGAGCAGATCACTGTTTTTCTGAAATTTGTCGATGACAAAAAGTATCATATCCTGATAGTCATACCGCTCTTTTTCTCTCATGAGACGATTATACTCTTCAATCTCGAAGCTGGCTGCAGCTACTTTATTAAATTTTTCTATTTCAGGTCCAATGATATGGAGCTTCAAATCACCTACTTCGTGAACCTTTCCAGTGTTTTTATCCGTGGTCTTTTTTTTGTAAACATGTGGTGATCTCAGAGGATCGAGTATTATTTCTTCATGCGCTGTACATGCATTCATGATGACTTCCGGAGTCCACTTTTCCTGCTTCATCAGAGCAAACAGATTTTTAAGTCTCACTTCGTCATTGTACTCATCTCCTTTCAGTCGTTTGAGGGCATGATCGTCGTCAAATTTAGCTATCAGTTTTCGGTAGATTTCTACTTCCTCCACATCGGAGGTTGGTTGCAAATCTCTGAAATCACCGAAATATGGAAGGTTTTCTTTGATTACTGCATTGCAGAAAGCATGGAATGTGTGTATATTGACATTGTAAGCATCGGAACCCATAAATGATTCGAGCCTTTGACGCATGGCGATCACACCCGCATCTGTGTATGTAAGGCAAAGAATATTATGTGATGAAGTATCAGTTTTATCCAGAATATTACCTATCCGTACGGCAAGAAGCTGTGTTTTGCCAGTGCCAGGCCCTGCGATCGTCATGACCGGCCCTTCAATAGTATCGACGGCAAGTTTTTGATTTTTGTTGAGCTGATAGTATGCATTTTGCCAGGCTTGACGGTATTGGACTTTTATATTATTCATGTGGTAAAGATAATTAATTCTCTTACATCTTTCATTCTGGAAATTTGAATTGTGAAAATGATAGTTTTTTCCGAATTTGTTTAAGGGCAATAATATTTTTCAAAAAATATACACTACATTATTTTTATATATAAAATTTGTTTAATATATTTGCCCCTGATACCTGACATTTTCTGCTCTCGGAGCTTTTTTTAAGATAATAGAACCACTCGGATTCTTTTGTATTTTTATTGCATTTTATCTTAAAATGAGCAGTTTATATATAAAATATATTAATATTTGTATCGGAGTTTCTGTACTTATTGTAGTGCAGGGACTTTTGGCTTATTTATATAGCGCTATCCGTAGCACACTTGGAAAAAATTTCCATATCATGGAAATTTTATCTTTGTCTTTTAACCCCAATCAACTGACAAGCAAGGATTTATCAAAACGGTATGGTTTTGTACCAACCACCATTCACTTAATACTTATTTCTCAAATTTTAATTTTTATACTATGATCTCTTTAAAGTCTTACAAGGGTATGTCTGAAAGCATGAAAACACTCATCTTCTCTTTGTCTTTTATATCTAGTCTCTTGCTGACGATAGATAGTATATCTCAAACCTACAATGTCCCCACGGGCTCCTTCATCGTCAATATGGGCATAACACCCCAGACAATAGGAAATGGCCTCAAGCCCTACGGCATGATTTACGACCTTCTGAAAAACGATGGGGTAACGGTGGTTTGGTCTATTAACCCTTCCAAAGTGAAAGATGGTATCGATTTCAACCATAACGGTATCGATTACAGAGGAAGTTCGTTTATCATACCAGCAGAATACAGGACACCCGCAGTCAATGCTAAAATTACTTCCTGGCAAGGCCAGGGAGTCGTTGGTGCGACGTCAGTGGCCCCGTTTTCTGTTCCTGTATTTGCTACCTACGACTTGCGTACGACACCTAGATGGACGCTGGATCAGCAAAATGGCTCTATTGCTACAGGTTATTTTGTCAATGCTGGTATCCCCCCTTCAGCACATGGAGGAAGTTCCAGTTCTGGTTGGAAAACTCCGGCCATGCTCGGATGTTGTGATGACCTATTTGTAATGCCACATTCAGACCCGATATGGGCTACACATGCCAATTTGCTTAGCTGGAACCTTTCATGTAAAGGCGCAATATGGGCAGCATGCCATGCCACAAGTGCGTTGGAGAATATGGTTAACCCATCTGCAAGAGGCACTCAAACTAATTTTCTGACCGTGAAGGATCCGGCATTTACAGGTACTACCGGCAATTATACCAACAGCAACTCTCTTATCTTATGGGGATCACACTCCAATGGTTCTCTCCCATACTCATACAGATTACATACTGATCCGATTGCCCAGTTTATGGGTCCGGTAGACGCTTCCACTACCAATGGCTCAGAACAAATAGTAATGCCCAGACAAGGGGCTACTATCGCAAGGTGGAACCCCAATACAAAAATGATAGTATTTGATCCATCTCAGGTTGATGTACCATCCCCAGACCTGACAAATTTTACCAATGTAGCAACCGTTATGGTTTACGGTAGAGGCTTTGATGATCCAGCCAGAGGATATGTGATGTACCAGCCGGGACATACTCATAATAAAGCAACTGCACCAGACAATATCGCAGCACAGCGCGCTTTCTTCAATTATTCCTTTCTGGTTTCCAATGAAAAAGCTATTACGCCGGATATCACCGGGGTACCGGGTACCATAAATTCTGGTGTACCTACTGTACTTAGTCATCAGATACTCAATGGACCTCCGGGCAGCGGACCTTATACTTCCACTTGGGCATCAACCTGCGGGGGATCTTTCAGTCCCAATCCATCTACAGCTACCGGAATGGGTTTCCCATATACGAGCAGTACAACATTTAACCCACCTATAGTAACTGTGCCAACACCATGTAATATCAACATCACCGTCACGGATGCATGCGGCCGACAAACCAATATTTCAAAGTCAGTCATCATCCAGCCATGTACGCTTACTTTCAATAACACCACCACCAACGTAACCTGCAACGGTCTATCCGATGGAAGTATCTCAATGAACATTACAGGTTCATCAGGTACGTTTTCATGGAACTGGTCTCGTGTATCGGGAGGTATGGATTCAGGAACAGGAGTCAGTATTCCCAACCTATCTGCTGGCACATATAATGTCACAGTAACAGCACCAGGGAACTGCTCTGGTACATTTACTGCCCTGATCACTCAACCCAATGTCATCACAGCTACCCCCACACCCACCAACTATTTGTGCTTTGGTCAGACGGGAGGAATAAATCTGTCTGTTACCGGAGGTACCCCGGGATATACCTATGATTGGAGCAACGATGGGCCTGAAACTCCTGATAATGATCCGAAAGACCTGACTGGAGTGACAGCAGGAACATTTACAGTAACAATCACAGATCTCAATGGATGTACCGCAAGTACTTCCGCCACTGTCACCGGCCCTTTGTCAGGCATTTCAACTTCAGCCACAAAAACCAATGTTTCCTGCACTGGTGGGAGCAATGGTAGTATAGATCTCAGCGTTTCCGGCGGCACTCCTGCTTATTCATATAGCTGGAGCAATCTGCCGGGATCACCGGATCCTCAGGATCAGACAGGACTTCCTGCAGGCACCTATACTGTCACAGTGACAGATAATAATGGTTGTACCAACACACGCTCTGAAACGATCACTCAACCTGCAGCCCTGACCATTAGTCTATTAAAAGCAGACCCTACCTGCCCACCTGGTGCTAACCCGCCTGTAAACAGCGATGGTAGTATAGATCTCAGCGTTTCCGGGGGCACTCCCGTTTACACATACAGCTGGAGCAATTTACCTGGGTCGCCGGATCCACAGGATCAAACTGGGCTCACCGCCGGAACCTATACCGTCACTGTGACTGATGCCAATAGTTGTACAGCTACAGGAAAGATTACCTTAAATGCACTGAATGCTTTGCCGACGGCACCTGGAGTAATAAATAATAATTAACCCAAATTCTGTAATAATAGTCTTTCATGAAAAGTTCAAAATATAATAAGATGAGAATGCCCATTAAAAACTTAATTGATTTTAAAACTTTATATTTGGAATCAATTCATAGGCAAAGAATTAAATTTTTTCTGATAAATTTTCTTTTCTTTTTCTTATGCTTCGGTAATAATTTAAATGGCCAGGTTGTTTTTGATGCAGTCTCAAGTGCTGTGGTTGCTGCTGGAACAAATACCCACACATTGCAACATAACACAGGATCCGGAACAAACAGATTAATGTTAGTGGCAGTTTCATACAGAGATGCCAGATCGCCATCAACTGTCACTTATAACGGAAATAGTTTGACTTTAGTTGGGTCTACAACACTAGGTGCAGACCTGGCTTCCACTCATTTATACAGACTCATTGATCCACCTACAGGTAATTTTAATGTTGTAGTAAACTTTATTGAAAATACAGGTGGAGGTAATCACCTACCTATAATTGGAGTTACTACATATTCGGGAGTTGACCAAACAACACCAGTGGGACCATATGCATCTAATACGGGAATAAGTACCTCTGCATCCTTAAATGTTACTTCTGTTAACGGTGATTTGGTATTTGACGTGGTATCAACAGATTTAGCTACAACGGCCATAGTTAATGCAGGGCAGACTCAAAGATATAATGACATAGGTAGCAGGCCTAGAGGTGCAGGAAGTACTAAACCATCTGTTGGAACACTTACAGCAACGGGTTGGACATTAGGTGCATCTACTCATTGGTCCATGAGTGGCGTAGCCATCAAAGGCGCCCGTACATCCACCCTTGGAAGCAATACCGTTGCAGCTGCTTCCTTATGTCCGTTGACAACCAAGGTGCCCATTCAGAGTTTTAGTATTTTACAAGACAGTGGGGATGTCAACTTGACTGGCTTTAACTTCACCACTACAGGAACTTATGTTTCCGGTGACCTTGCCAATTTCAAACTATGGACAAATACAACCAACGACCTTAGCAGTGCCACTCAAATAAGTTCTACTTTAACTCCTTTAGGACCCGGAACACAAACATTTGCAACATTCTCGCAAACTTTGACTGCAGGGAATACCAGATACTTTTGGATAACCATGGATGTAGCATCACCTGCAACCCAGAAAACACTGGGAGTAAATGCTATAGCTACAACCAATTTTACAGTTTCAGGAGGTTCAAAAGTAGGCGGACCCACTACAGCTGGTGGTACCCAAACCCTTTATGCAATTTTCACTCCAGGAACCATAAGTGCTACGAATGAAACAATATGCTATTCTGGTACCCCAACACAAATAGGTAGTACTGCAGATGCAAATGGTGGCAATGGTGCCATCACTTATTCATGGCGGTCTTCTGCTGATGGATATACGACTGCTATAGGTGGTGCTACATCGGTAACCTATACACCGCCTGCAGGTCTTAGTGCCACAACAAGTTATCGTCGTTATGCCAATGATGGAATCTGCAACACTTCGCCAACACCATCTACCAATACCTGGACCGTGACAGTGCGACCTCAATTTACCCCCGGCGCTATTGCCACCACCGGACAAACCATTTGTTATGGTGGTACACCTTTCCAAATTGGAGATATCACAGCAGCAAGCGGTGGTAATGGCGTTATCACATACTCATGGAGGTCTTCTGCAGATGGATATACAAATGCAATAATTGGTGCGACATCTGCTACGTATACACCTCCTGCAGGACTGACAACCACTACCAGTTATCGCCGGTATGCTAATGACGGTCTCTGTAACACAACGCCAACCTTATCTAACAATACATGGACAGTAACCGTTCCATCTGCCCCCATAAGAGCCAATGCTTTCATCGTGGACGTAAGTTGTAATGGTGGAAATAATGGTTCCATCACCCAAACTGTCAATGGAGGTACATCGCCCTATACATATGTTTGGGTAAGTGGTGGCGGCACGTCAAAAGACAGATCAGGCCTTACTGCAGGGGTATACACAGTGACCATCACAGATGCTAATTTGTGTACACTGGTGAAAATTTATACTGTCAGCCAACCGACAGTATTGAGTGTATCCGGTTCAGTGACCGATCCAACTTGTGCTACAACTGGTAGTATCAATATTACAGCGACTGGAGGGAATATACCCTATACCTACAACTGGGGTGGCGGTGTGACCTCAGAAGACAGAAGCGGTCTGAATGGCGGTACCTATACGGTGACTGTAACAGACAGTAAAGGCTGTACCACTTCGGGCACTTATATGCTGAATACACCTGGTGGATGCACAGGCATAGCAGTGTGTAAATCGGATGCTGCAGATGTCTGGTCAGTCCCGACTGATCCTATGGTCACGTCATATATGTGGACGCTACCTCCGGGAGCAATCATCGTAGGTCAATCGAATGGATCCACCATTACCATCAACTGGACCGGGGCAACCCCCGGAAATGGACAGATATGTGTCAAGTCTATAAATACTTGTGGAGAGAGTAGTCTGATATGCCAGCCGCTAATTGTAAAAGACATTGTGGCCAGCGCTACAGCTGGCCAGGTTTGTACCGGTCAGGATTTAACTTTATTTGGAAGTGGAGGTATTTCATATCAATGGAGCTCTACAAATGGATATACTTCTGTAAGTCAGAACCCAATTATATATGGCGCTACAGGTGCAAATTCAGGTACCTATACCGTTACAGTAACCAGTGCAGATGGATGTACGGCTTCATCTTCCGTAGTTGTCAATGTAGGAAACGGACCTTCTTTGACGACATCTGTCGTGGATGCCACTTGCGGAAATCCTAACGGATCTGCCAGTGTAACAGGTTCTGGAGGTACTCCGGGATATACTTATGATTGGTCAAATGATGGCCCGGAAACACCCGATAATGACTTATTTAATATCACGGGAATATTACCCGGAAACTATTATGTTACAGTGACTGATGCCAATGGATGTCAGGCCACCGCTTCTGCATCAGTAGGTAATGTTGAAGGGCCATCACTTACATTAACAACTATCAATGTTTCCTGCTTTGGTGGTAGTAATGGTCAGATTTCAGTATCTGCTTCCGGTGGGGCACTTCCAATTTCCTATTTATGGTCAAATGGCAGTAATACCCAAAATTTAACCGGATTGTCAGCTGGTACATTTGCCGTAACTGCAACCGATTCTAATGGATGTATAGGCAAAGGTATTACATCAACAATCATTACTCAGCCAAGCCCTGTTATCATCAACAAAACAGTAACAAATGTTTCATGTAACAGTGGAAATAATGGAAATATCAATCTGACAGTCACAGGTGGAACAGGAGGATATATGTATAGTTGGGCTACTATGGGAGGTTCGGGAATTTTAGCTGGTGCAGAAGACCAAAATGCACTTACTGCGGGTACTTATACTGTGACCGTCACAGATGCTCCTGGGGGGTGTTCAGCCACAAATGAAACGAACATTAGCCAACCAGCTGCACTTTCTGCAACAACAGCGGTGGATTCTGTATCATGCAACGGAGTAAATAATGGTTCGATTGACTTAACCGTTTCGGGAGGCACGGGGCCATATACATATGATTGGAGCAATGATGGTGCTGAAAATCCAGACAATGATCCTCAGGACCTTGTTGGCGTTTCAGCAGGTACATATACAGTCACTATCACTGATGCCAATGGATGTATATTGAACGGAACTTCGGCTACCGTCTTTCAACCCGCTGTATTGGTAGCTACACTAGATTCCGTCAGAAACATACTTTGTTTTGGCAATTTAACTGGTGGAGTGTTCATCACTCCTTCTGGCGGAACAATATCATATACTTACAACTGGACAACCGGAGCCAGCACTCAGGATATCACCGGCTTACTCCCTGGGACTTATACAGTGACTGTTACAGATAAAAATGGTTGTACAGCTTCGACATCCGGAGTAGTCATCCAACCTTCTGCCCTATTGGTAGCGAGTGCTTCTGCTACGCCTGCCTTGTGTTTTGGAAGTAGCAACGGTACGGCTATGGCTTCGGCCACCGGAGGCACTGGAGCTTATACTTATTCCTGGTCAAACATGGCGATGTCCCAAAATATTTCATCGCTGATAGCAGGAACATACACAGTTACGGTAACGGATGCTAATGGTTGTATGTCCACCGCATCAGCTACAGTCAATCAACCTGCTATAGTCAATGCATCTGCTGTTCTGTCACACGTTTCATGTTTTGGAGGTAGTAATGGTGAGATATCGCTCACTGTCACTGGAGGAAATGG
>JAYTNJ010000384.1:0-13915 GCA_043748345.1 Saprospiraceae bacterium | reverse complement strand
TCTCAGATTTACTCCATGTTTTTCTGTGTGTTCCCATAACTGCAAATTTATTAATTATTTATTTAAATTTGTGTCCAGTTATTTAGGGGGTTAAGTTGGTAGGGCTACAGGATTGTAAGATTATAATCTTCAAAAATTTAATTTATTTTTAAGAATATGGCACAAAGGGCCATTTTAAATGTGTTTTATCTGTAAATATTTGCTGTTAATATAAAAAAGACGTCTGATAAAGACTGTATTTTGTAATATTGTGCTTGTAATATGTAAGAAATGAATATTTTTATACTAAAGCGTTTTATTTGTTGTTTTTGTTTACTTCCTTCCTTGATTTCAGCACAGGAGATTTGGTCTCTAGAAAAATGTGTCAATCATGCTATAGAGCGAAGTCTTCAGGTAGAGGGAAGCCAGCTCACCCTTGCCAATACAGAAATAGACATTAATAGAGCAAGACAATCCAGATATCCTACTCTAAATGGAAATACCAATATTGGTTGGAATTTTGGTAGAACCATAGACCAAACGACCAACCAGTTTATTATTGGAACTTTTTTAAATAACGGATTTTCCTTAAATTCCAATGTAATTTTGTTTAACGGCGGAAGGATCGGAAATACTATCGAACAAAGCTTAGCTACAAATAAAGCTACAATTAAAGACTTAGAACAGACTAAAAGAGATATTTCTTTAAATGTTGCCACACTTTATCTTAATTTACTATTTGCAAAAGAAAATGTTCAAAACGCTGAGAATCAGCTGGAACTTACGAATGACCAACTTCTGCAACTAAATAAACAAATTTCAGTAGGTAACAGACCGGAAAATGACCGTCTGGATATCGAAGCTCAAATTGCTACAAATGAACAATCCATTATTGAAGCAACAAATAACTTAAATATCAATCTCTTAAATTTAAAGCAATTACTCAGGTTAGATCCTGACTTCAATATGGATATAGCGAATCCGGGAGATATTCCCTTGGATACTGATCCTGACATAGTGGTATTTAATGATTTGTATCTGTCTTCATTAAACTCTCAAGCCTCCATAGCCGCTAATGAAATGCGGGTTAAAGTGGCCGAACTGGGCGAAAAAATTGCTAAAGCAGACTTTTTACCCACTTTGAGCACAACAGGAAATATAAGAACTAATTTTTCAAATAGAGGAAGGACTTTGGACCGAATAGAAGATATTACTACGCCCATAAATGTTACAATAAATGGACAGTCAGTAAGTGTAGGATTTCCTTCTCAAAGAGCTATTTTTTCTGAGACCCCATATATTGATCAAATCACAAATAATAAATCATACGGATTTGCATTTGCTATGACTGTACCTATTTATAATAACAGTAATGCGAGAATTGGGTTACAAAGAGCAAAACTTAATACTGAAAGAGCACAACTCAATCTACTCCAAACCAGGGAAACACTAAAAATTACTGTGGGTCAGGCATTATCAGATGCAAAAGCTGCTAAAGCAAAATTTCTCGCAACCCAAAAAACAAAAACAGCCCAAGCCAATTTATACAATAATGCCATAAAAAGATTTGAGATCGGCAATCTTAACGCTTTTGAACTTACAAGACTAAAAACTCAAATGGAGACAGCATCCATAAATAATATCATTGCAAAATTCGATTATCTTTTCAGGACAAAAATTCTTGATTTTTATCTTGGTAAACCCATCGTTCTCGCAAAATAACATTTTTAGAAAAACCAAAATTTAATAGTTCATGAGTGTAAAACCTAAAAAAAGTAACTGGTTACTAATCAGTTTAATAGTATTACTGGTGTTGGTAGCGGGATATGCCATTTACAAGGGGAGTTCAAAACCGAAAGGTAAACAGGTTACCCTTGAAAAAGTGGAAAAAAGAACCATAAAAGAAACGGTTTCTGCAAGCGGCAAAATTTTTCCTGAGAAAGAAGTAAAAATTTCTTCTGATGTGTCAGGAGAAATAGTGGAGTTGTATGTAAAAGAAGGGGACTCTGTTATAGTGGGCCAGTTATTGGCTAAAATAAATCCTGACTCTTATCTTTCTGCTGTAGAGAGAGGAGAAGCAAGCCTCAATAGTTCAAAAGCACAGCTGGCCATCAGCAGATCTCAGATAGAATCGAATAGAGCACAAAAGGAACAGATAGTGGCCCAGTTGGATAATGCCAGGACCATCCACAAGAGAAACGAACAACTTAAAAAAGATGGGGTAATTTCACAAGCTGAATTGGATCAATCGTTGGCATCTTTAAGACAACTTGAAGCAAATCTGCGTTCTTCAGAAGCCAGCATTAAAAGTTCACAACAAAACTCACAAGCATCTGAATTTAGCATAAAAGGAGCTGATGCAAGTTTGAAAGAGCTCAAAACCAGTCTCAACCGAACAACCATAAAATCACCCACCAACGGTATTGTTTCAAAGTTATCCGTAGAGAAGGGGGAAAGAGTGGTAGGTACTATTCAAATGACAGGTACAGAAATGATGAGAATATCCAACTTAAATGCCATGGAAGTGCAAGTAGATGTGAGTGAAAATGATGTACTTAAGATTGTAGTAGGAGATTTGACAGATATAGAAGTAGATGCCTATATTGGTAAAAAGTTTAAGGGGATTGTTACACAAATTGCCAATTCAGCATCCAATATTGCAGCAACAAATAGTGCTTCATTAAATACTGATCAGGTCACCAATTTTATTGTAAAAATCAGGGTGGATCAAAGTTCTTATGAGGATATTAAATCTTCTACCGTAAAATACCCATTGAGACCAGGTATGTCGGCTTCCGTGGATATCTATACTGAGGAAGTCAAGGATGTAATAACTGTACCGATTCAATGTGTTACGGTGCGTGAAAAAGAAAATAAAAATGATAAAAAGAAGAGGGCACAAGCTCCAAATAATGCAACCGCTCCTGATAAAACTTCTGAAGAAGTCGAGTATGATGAGGTAGTCTTTTTGATGAGTGCTGATACTGCTAAAATGGTAAAAGTAGAAACCGGAATACAGGATGATGAATATATCATGGTTAAGTCTGGATTGAAAGTAGGCGATATACTGATTTCAGGACCTTACAATGAGGTGAGCAAAAACCTAAAATCTGGTGATAAAGTAAGAAAAAAGGAAGAGAAAGACGAGAAAGATGAAAAAAAGAAGGAGTAGCCTTTGAGCAATCATCTGATAATTTTTATAAAAAATCCTCTTGAGGGTAAGGTTAAAACCCGAATTGCGGCCACAGCAGGTGATAAAAGTGCTTTGGAAATTTATCTTCAATTGTTAAAAATTACAAAAACGATCGCGTTACCCTTGGATTGCCACAAGCATCTTTTTTATAGTGATTTCATTGATAAAAGGGACGATTGGCCAAATGAATTATTTAGCAAACATATACAAAAAGGAACAGATTTAGGCCAGAGAATGAAAAATGCTTTTGCGGATGTATTTAGCGTTGATGGGGCATCAGAAAAAAAAGTTTTGATTATTGGAAGTGATTGTGCTGAATTAAGTTCATCAAGTATAAAGAATTCATTTCAAGCATTGAATGATACCGATTTCGTCATTGGTCCTACCTTCGATGGAGGTTATTATCTCATTGGCATGAAAAAATACAGACCTGAAGTTTTTTATAATATAAAATGGAGTACTGAAACTGTATTCTCATCTACCGTAAGTTTCTTTAATAATTCTGCATCTTCTTTTACTGAGCTTCCACCACTACATGATATTGATACTTATGTCGATTGGGAAACTTTTCAGGGGAAAGTCTCTTGAAATTTGATTGGGGCATTTTGGGGAAATAACCTGAATTTTAGTTTGGTATTAAAATTCATAAAAATTTTAGCCACTGACATTGTTTATGTTTTTATACCTTTGTATTCCTAACTCAGTAATATTATTCTCCAATGCAAAAAGTATATATCGTTTCTGCTGTTCGTACCCCAATAGGAAGTTTCGGAGGCAGCTTGGCCAGTGTGTCAGCAACACAACTAGGCGCATCTGCAGTAAGGGCAGCTGTTCAGAAATCTGGCTTAGCTTCAGATCAGATGCAAGAGATTTTTATGGGACAGGTAGTTCAGGCGAATTCAGGACAAGCTCCGGCAAGGCAAGTAGCACTGCTTTCAGGATTGAATACTAGTACTCCAGCTACTACAATCAATAAAGTATGCGCTTCCGGCATGAAATCTATTATGTTTGGATCACAGTCTATTGAGCTAAATCAAAATCAAATAGTTGTTGCAGGAGGAATGGAAAACATGTCATCGATACCATATTACCTTCCAAAAGCCAGGTACGGATATGGTTACGGCCATGGTGAACTCATTGACGGCCTTGTGCGCGATGGTTTGGCTAATGTTTACGACGGTCAGGCAATGGGATGTTTCGCAGATGCCACCGGGATTAAATATGATATTTCGCGGCAGGAGCAGGATGAATTCGCTATACAATCGTATAAAAGGACATCATCCGCCTGGGATTTAGGAAAATTTGAAGAGGAAGTGACAGGGGTGGAAGTAAAAGACAGAAAAGGTAATATTAATATAGTCTCACACGATGAAGAGTACAAAAACGTTATTTTTGATAAGATACCGACTCTCAAACCGGTATTTACAAAAGATGGAACCGTCACTGCTGCAAATGCATCTACTATAAATGATGGTGCCGCAGCTCTTGTGCTGGCTGATGAAGAAACTGTAAAAACATTTGGCTTACGTCCATTGGCAAGAATAATTTCTTATGCCGATGGTGCTCAGGCACCTGAATGGTTTACGACAGCTCCTGCAATTGCAGCAGAAAAAGCACTAAAAAGGGCAGGTTTGTCTATTAAGGATATTGATTATTTTGAGGTAAATGAAGCTTTCTCAGTAGTTGCCCTCGCATTTATTCAACATTTTGGGCTACCTCAAGAAAAAGTTAATGTCAATGGAGGTGCGGTCTCTTTAGGTCACCCACTTGGATGTTCAGGAGCCCGTATAGTCACTACCCTTACAAACGTTCTTAAGCAAAATAAAGGAAAATACGGAATGGCAGCAATATGTAATGGGGGAGGTGGAGCAAGTGCCATCATAATAGAGTGCTGTTGAGTTACAAATGTTAGCCTAGAGATTTGATTTAAGCTTTATAATTTTCTGTCTTGATTGCCATCCATGTTTCCATTATTCTTCTTTTTGTGAAAAATAAGAGTGGCTTATGTTAAAAAAGTATTAATCCTTACTAAGATTAAACTTTTGGAACATTATATGTTGTTAATTTGTCATTTGTTTTAATTTATTTTACACAGATTTTTAAAAAATCAGTAATATATTTATATGAAAAATATCGTCTTAGGCTGTATATTTTTATTTGTTTTAAACATAAATCTAGTCTCAGCACAAAAGTTTTCTGTAACGTTTGAAGTTAAAAATTACCCGAATGATACCCTAATTATAGGTAACTATTATGGCGATAAGACTTTAGTTAAGGACACTTTGATTACCAAAACTAAGGGAAAATTTACTTGGAATCAGGACACCATTCCTGTTTCTGGGGTCTATCTTGCTTTGTTAAAACCAGAAAATACCTATGTACAGTTTTTGATTAATGGTAAAGGTGAAAATTTTTCTATGGAATTTGATGCCAAAGATTTATTGGATGTTGCGGTACAGGGAAGTCAGGAAAATATTTCATTTTATAAATACCTTGCCTTTCTTAAGGACAAAAGAGTCACAGCTGATACCATGAGAGCACGGCTGGATAGGGCTAAAACAGCAAACGGCACAGATAAAGATGCTCAGAATGTTTTAGACAATCTTGACAAAGAAGTTAAAAAGTATCAGTCTGACATCATAAAACAATACCCTGGCACACTTTTGTGGCTTCTGATCAGATCAAACATTGATATAGAATTACCGGAATTTACAGGATCGGAAGATAGTATCAGGTATAAAAGATATTATTACTACAAGGATCATTATTTTGATAATATTGACCCCAAACATCCTGCTTTGATCAGAACACCTTTTATTCATCAAAAAGTAGACTATTACATAAATAAACTATCCAATCAGCAGCCAGATTCCCTGATGAAGTCAATTGACATAGTCCTGAAATGGCTGGAACCCAATGGGGATGCTTATCGCTTTTATCTGGCTGATTTTCTAAATAAATATGCACAAATGAAAATGGTGGGTCACGACGCTATATATGTGCATATGGTGGACAATTATTACACAAAAGGTAAAGCTACTTGGGTCAATCAGGAAAATCTGGATAAAATGAAAGAGAATTCAAACGATTTGCGCCCTATACTTATCGGTAAAAAGATGCCTGATATAACGACTTACATAGAAAATAATTCTCCAGTCAGGTTATATGATATCAAGTCTCCCTATACTGTTGTTATATTTTGGGCCCCTGATTGTGGCCATTGTAAAAAAATAATGCCGGACGTAGTAAGTTTTTACAAAAAGAATAAAACTAAAGGAGTAAAATTGCTGGCAATTTGTACCAAAGGTGGGGACAAAACATCTACTTGCTGGCCAGCTGTAAAAGAAAAGGGAATGGAAGAATTTATCAATACTGCAGATGAATACAGCAGATATAATACGAAAGTCAGGATAAAGTCTACACCAAAGATCTTTATTCTTGATGAAAAAAAAGAAATTATAGTCAAAGATATTCCAGGAGAGGAGCTGGATAGAATTTTTAATGAAATACTCAGCTTTGAGGAAAAGAAAAGGGTGGAGAAAAGATAAGATTTATCAGATTTTTCACTTAAATATGACTTTTATCATTGATGCTCCATATTGATGGTTTTGTGTTGTTTTAGTTCCTTCAATTTTTGTATCTTTGGCATATAATTGTGATGTATAAAACAAATATATACCCACACTAAATTGCGATTGTTTATTTAACTTTCTAAAAATGCGAGATATTCATTTTTGTTATAATTATATAATAATATTAGTTGCTTTTTCAACATTTAATTCTTCAGCACAAAATATTCCTTTCGACACTATTTCAAATTCGATTTTACTTGAAAATGTAAATATAGCAGGATATAGACAAAATCAAACTGTAAAACAGATGAATGACATCCATCTGGGTTTTATATACAGTGGAAAAAAAAATGAAGTCATAAATCTGGTTGGGCTTCCTGCCAATATAGCTGAAAAGACAGGCAGACAAATATTTGCTAAGATTCCAGGAGCTTTTATTTATGATATGGATGGCTCTGGCAATCAGGTAAATATTGCAACTAGAGGACTTGACCCGCACAGGAGTTGGGAGTTCAATGTGCGACAGAATGGTGTAATCATTAATTCTGACATGTATGGTTATCCGGCGAGTCATTACAGTATGCCCATGGAAGCAGTAAAAAATATTGAATTAGTGCGGGGAACTGCTGCATTACAGTTTGGTGCTCAGTTTGGCGGAATGATAAATTATGTACTCAAAACGCCGGATACCACAAAAACTCTTAGCTTCGAAAGTATTAATTCAGCGGGTTCATTTGGCTTGTTAAGTACCTATAACTCGATAGGAGGTAAGAAAGGAAAAATAACATATTTCGGGTATTATCATAAAAGAATTTCGCAGGGATATCGCGATAACAGTAAATCAAATTCTGATGGGCAATTTATATCGATTGCCATTGACTTAAAAAGAAATATGAGTTTAAGATTTGAGTTAGGTAGGAGCAATTATTTGTATAAATTGCCTGGACCACTGACAGACGAAATGTTTAAAACAAACCCACGCCAATCTACCAGAGATAGAAATTATTATTCCCCTAGCATTTACGTTCCTTCTATATTTTGGAATTACAAGTTGACGCCTGATACAGAGATTTATTGGACAATTTCAGGATTGTATGGGGATAGGAAAAGTGTGCTTTTTGAGGGATTTGCTGATAAAAGAGATCAGTTAAATACCACTACCAATCAATATGCGCACAGAATTGTAGATATAGATGAATTTAACTCCAGAACATCTGAATTGCGGATCGAACATCATCATAAGCTGGCAGATAAAAAAAATGTAATCGTTGCAGGAATCAGATACTTTAATAATAATATGAACAGGAGACAAAGAGGAATTGGTACCACCGGAACCGATTACGATCTTACTGTTGAAGGAGATTTTGGAAGAAATCTAAATTATTTTAGCCGGTCAGTTTCTTTTTCTATAGAAAATATGATATATCTTACTGACAAATTTTCTGTGTCTCCCGGACTAAGGTATGAATATGGACAAACAGACATGACAGGATATATAAGCTACCTGGATCCTGATGATATACCCAATGTGATAAAACACAGAATACCGTCTCTCGGCATGAGTATGCAATATAAAGTCGATGGCAACAACAGGATTTATGGAAGTTTTTCTCAAGCGCACCGACCTGTGTTATTTAAGGATGTGATACCTGGATCTATATTAGAGAGGGCAAATAAGAACCTGAAAAATGCTTTCGGATATAATGCTGAAATAGGAATAAGTGGTTGGTTTTATCGGGTTTTTAAATATGATATTACGTTATTTGACCTTCAATATAACAATAGATTGGGTAAACTTTTAGATACCGATCCGGATGGTAACTCTTTTATTTTCCAAACTAATATCGGAAATAGCAGAACATTAGGTATAGAAAGTTATATGGAATACTTTCCTTATAAAACAGAAAAAGCCAGTATTTCTATATTCAGTTCCAATTCAACTATGCAAGGAAAATATGCAAATGCTGTAATTGTTATGGGGACAGAAAATAGAGATATAACCGGAAATAAATTAGAATCTGTTCCAGCGTTAATTTCAAGAAGCGGAGTTAATTTTGGATATAAAGGGTTTTACTCTACAATGCTGTATAGTTACGTGTCACAAACTTTTTCAGACCCTGCTAATACTATAACTCCTACTTCTAATGGAGCAAACGGAATCGTACCTCACTATGGAATTCTGGATATTAATGCATCACTTTTGGTAAAAGGAATGTATACCTTAAGATTTGGGGCAAATAATATTCTAAATCATCAATATTTTACTAAACGACCTCTTATTTATCCAGGCCCTGGGGTATGGAGCTCTGATGGTCGGGGTTTTGTGTTTTCCTTTGGGATTAAATTGTAAACGGAGGTAATATTTTCATTAATGTGGCGGTTTATGACGTCTCGGACCGTCGTTGTATAATTATTGATTGTATATGATAAATAAAAATATAAAAATAATTACATATTAATTATTTTTATAATATGTTTTAAACTATTTTTGCATTGTCTTACGACAAATCATAGTGAAGTTTTTTATTTTGAGATCCTAGTTTAAGGACTGTTAACCCCAAAATGTTGAGTAACGTAAAGATCCCATGAGGTCATCCCAATAACCGAAGATTGAAGATGACTAGGATAATTGCCAACTCGCACTCAGAATCATAAACACAAATAGTGAAAATGAGCAAAGGTTACAGTCCTTTTTCTTTTTATCCTTTCTTTGACAAAATCTGTTTCATACTGTTGAAAAAAATTAACTTTGTTCTTTATTGGTACAAAGTATAAAAGCGACGCCTTGAAAAAAGTATTGATCACAGGAGCTGCCGGATTTATTGGCTCACATTTGTCTGACAGATTTATTAAAAAGGGCTATCATGTCATAGGTATGGATAATCTCATTACGGGTAGTCTACAAAATATTGAGCACCTGTTTCCTTTACCTCAGTTTGAATTTTACCACCACGATGTATCAAAATTTGTGCACGTACCGGGCGAACTTGATTATATCCTTCATTTCGCTTCTCCGGCAAGTCCTATTGATTATCTTAAAATGCCCATTCAGACATTAAAAGTTGGCTCTTTAGGCACGCACAATCTATTAGGTCTTGCAAAGTCTAAAAATTCAAGAATTCTGATTGCATCAACTTCTGAAGTATATGGAGACCCATTGGTACACCCTCAGCACGAGGAATACTGGGGTAATGTAAATCCTATTGGGCCGAGGGGAGTTTATGACGAGGCAAAAAGATTTCAGGAAGCCATCACAATGGCATATCATACATACCATGGGTTAGAAACGAGAATAGTGAGAATATTTAATACTTATGGACCTCGTATGAGAGTAGAAGATGGGCGGGTATTGCCTGCTTTTTTTTCTCAGGCTATCAGGGGAGAAGGGCTCACAGTTTTTGGTGAAGGCCAACAAACCCGCTCTTTTTGTTATGTAGATGACTTGGTGGAAGGTATTTACTCATTGCTTTTAAGTGATTTTCATCTTCCGGTAAATATGGGAAATCCTTCTGAAATTACCATTATGCAATTTGCTCATGAGATCATGGAATTGGTTAAAAATCCTTTGGCTCATATTATTTATAATCCTTTACCAATTGATGATCCGAAACAGCGTAAACCTGATATTTCAAGAGCAAAAGAGGTACTTGGTTGGGAGCCTAAGATAGCGAGACAGGAAGGATTATTGAGGACGTATGAATATTTTAAAAAAGTGGTCACAATTTAAAGCTGAGTATTCAATCAATAGCATTTTGGATCAAATAGAGAACAATGTTAAGTAAATAATTCCTGATAAATAAAATGATTGTTAATTATGGCAGTTCAGATTAAGCAAGTTGTCAGCAAAAAAGAACTGGATGATTTTATCTGGTTTGGTATTAATATGTATAAGGATAGCAAGTACGCTGCTCCGCCTCTTTTTATGGATGATATGTTAAATCTAAAGAAAGGTAGTAATCCTGCCCTGGATTTTTGCGATACTGCTTTCTTTCTCGCACTTAAAGACAATAAAATAGTTGGAAGAATTGCAGGTATTATAAACCCTGTAGCAAATAAAACATGGAATCAAGCCAATGCTCGCTTTGGGTGGGTAGATTTTATTGATGATTTTGAAGTATGTTCCGCATTATTTGAGGCCGTAGAAAATTGGGCAAAGTCTAAGGGTATGACAATTGTTCATGGACCGTTAGGTTTTACGGATTTTGACCACGAAGGTATGCTTATTGAGGGCTTTGACAAAAAGGGTACATTGGCAACAATTTACAATTATCCATACTATCCTGTTTTATTGGAAAAACTGGGATATACCAAAGATGTGGACTTTTTAGAGTATTTGATTACTGTACCTACTGAATTTCCTGAAAAGTATTTTCGCATTGCTAATATAGTAAAACAAAAATACAATCTTACAGCTAAGAAATTTAAGTCCCGAAAAGAAGTTGCCACCATGTATGCAGGTAAAATATTTAAATTGCTGAATCTTTGCTACGAGGGTTTATATGGTTATACCAAATTGAATGAAGCTCAGATTAAGTTTTATATAAAATTATATTTTAATGTCTTTCGTTTGGACACCTTATCCGTTGTTGTTGACAAAAATGATGACGTAATAGCTGTGGGCATTGCGATGCCAAGTTTTACTAAAGCTCTCCAAAAAGCTAAAGGTCGATTATTTCCCTTCGGATGGTATTATATGCTTCAAGCTATTAGAAAGAATGACATCCTGGATCTTTACTTGATGGCGGTTCACCCTGAGTATCAAAACAAAGGTGTAAATTCAATTTTATTTGCAGAGTTTATGCCAAATGCTGCCAAAAACGGGTATATCTATGCTGAAAGTAATCCTGAACTTGAAACTAATACCAAAATGTCAGCCCAATGGGGAAGTTTCGAGCATGTAAATCATAAAAAAAGAAGAGTATATTTAAAAAACCTTTAAAATTATTAGTTTAATTTTATTTACTATTCTGTTCGTCCCTTAGCTTCTCATATTGAGCGCCTATAGTTTCTGTAAGGCCGATAATGTGAGATTCCTCATAAGTTTTTATTTTTGAATTATTAAAAACATATACATTCAGATTATTGGTAAGCTCATCTAATACAAGAAGAATTTTCAATGATTTACAATTATCTTTTTTACAGGCATTTGCATACATGACTTCCCCGTCTTTCATCAGTGCTGACTCTTCACCCCATCCTGTTTTAAAATCAACAAAATCTTTTCCCATCAGTTTTTCTATTCTGGTCATGATACCGAATTTTTCAAAAAGCCCATCTTGCATCAATTTTTTGCCATTGAAATTTTTAAGACTGTCCAGCGAAATTGAGATTGTTTTGACTTCAGAAAGTGTATTTGAAGTCGAATCACCTGATGGAGATGAAGTTGAAACTGATTCTATGTTAGACTTATTTTGACATGACACAAATAGATACATCATTACTAAAGTTAAAAACTTGGTTTTCATAAGACTTATTTTGAAGAATTTGATGGCGTAAAACTAAAAAATTATGATAGAGAAAAATGTACTTTTGCAGATAATAAATTTAATATATATGAATAGCAATAAGATATTTTTGGTTTGCAGCTTATTAAGTGGCACATCTTTATTTGGCCAGGAGCCTACTGACGCTAAAGCTACGGAAGATTGGTCTCGTAAACCTGTAGTAATTTCACCTGTAGAAACCAAATGGCCTAGACCCGCCGATGCCATTGTACTACTTGACCCTAATACTTGTTTATGGACGAATACAGATGGTAGCCCAATGGGATGGACCAATGAAAACGGGGTTATCACAGTCAAACCTGGCTCAGGTGGCATTATATCAAGCCAAAAATTTGAAGACTGCCATCTGCACGTTGAATGGAGAAGCCCATTAGTAGTAAAAGGTGAAGGACAAGGAAGAGGCAACAGTGGAATTTTTCTTCAATCGATGTATGAAGTGCAGGTACTGGATAGCTACAATAATGAAACCTATTACAACGGCCAGGCAGGTTCTATTTATAAACAATATCCTCCGCTGACCAATGCTTGCTCAAAGACGGGCGAATGGAATACTTTTGATATTATTTTCAGAGCTCCTAAATTTGATCATTACGGTGAAAAAATCGAGTCAGGCCGCATTACGGTGATTCACAATGGTCTGGTAATTCAAAATAATGTCACTATTTTGGGTACCACACCAAATGTTGGTTACCCTAAAAATCCGGTTCATCGTGGGGCACCGCTTTTGTTGCAGGACCACTCGGATTTGGTGAGTTATCGCAATATATGGATAAGAAGATTGTGAAAATACATAATGATTGAATGCTTTTTTGTTGATTGATATTTTTAAGATTTAGTTTAAATTCGTAATATGGCGACGGTAATAGATACTGTTATTTTCGATTTGGGAGGTGTATTGATAGATTGGAATCCAAGATATATGTACCAGCATATTTTCAAAACAAATGATGCTATGGAGTATTTTCTATCGGAAATCTGTACCAATCATTGGAATGAACTGCAGGATGGAGGCAGAAGTTTTGCAGAGGCTACACAAATACTTACGGATGAATTTCCTCACTATACAACTGAAATTGCAGCATATTATAGCAGATGGGAAGAAATGTTGAAAGGTCCGATAGATGAGACTGTATTATTGCTTTCTGAACTCAAAGTTAGCGGGAAATATAGGATGTATGCTTTGACAAACTGGTCTGCCGAATCGTTCCCCATTGCTCTTGCCAGATTTGAATTTCTCCATTGGTTTGATGGCATATTAGTCTCAGGAGAAGAAAATATGAAAAAGCCTGATCATAAAATATTTCACCTCCTTATGGATAGATTCAGCGTTGATTCAGAGAAAGCTTTATTTATAGATGATAATCAATTTAATGTAAAAGCTGCCAAAGAAGTAGGGCTTAATACAATCCATTATATAGATAGCATTCAGTGCAGAACTGATCTTCAAAAATATTTGATTTGGTGATATTTACTTTTAGAATTATATTGATAAAAAAATCAGTATTTATTAAAGAATTAATACAATTTAATCCGCTTTTCTCATTGTATTTCATTCAAAAGTAATAGGGTAAATTGTCAAGTTTCACAACGTTGTTGAAGTATTTGATTTTATAATCTTATGTAAATCTAATAATTTCTGATAAAATTGTTGTGGATTTTGGATAAAA
>JAYTNJ010000383.1:0-13027 GCA_043748345.1 Saprospiraceae bacterium | reverse complement strand
TTTTATCCAAAATCCACAACAATTTTATCAGAAATTATTAGATTTACATAAGATTATAAAATCAAATACTTCAACAACGTTGTGAAACTTGACAATTTAGCAATGAGTGTCTTATTGTAAATACTCCATCAATTTTTTATTCTTTGACCTTCCAAATCCTATAAACACTTATTTTATTGAAAATATATAATTCCTTTCCGTTCGAAAAAATAAAGTTTTAACAAAATCAACTTTGGTCTGAACAATTTGTTCCAATATTAACTTTATTCTATCCTAAATTATTATGTCACATTCATTAAATTTAATTAAAACAAAATATATTTAGGACTAAGCCAACCAATTTTTTTTACAAAAATATTCATGATTTATTAACAAAGCCATATATGAAGAATTTTTTTAATGTATTATTTTTTATTACCTTAATTGTCGTTCAATCATCATCGCAGTCAAATGTTCCTAATGATTGGTACTTTGGCAATCCAGGCGAAGGGTTTAACGGCATCTCTTTACGTAAAGCATATACCGAATTTTTAAAAGGCAAAAAGACCAAAACAGTAGTGGTTGCTGTGATTGATTCAGGGATAGATATCGAACATGAAGACCTGACTGACAATATTTGGGTAAATCCAGGGGAAATTCCGAACAATGGTATCGACGATGATAAAAACGGCTATGTTGATGATATTCATGGTTGGAATTTTATTGGCGGACCTGATGGTAAAAATGTAGGTCCAGACTCCTATGAGGCAACAAGAGTATTCAGAAGTTTGAATTATAAATATGAAAACGCTAATCCTTCCACTTTAAATAAAAGTCAAAAACTGGAATATGCTGATTATCTGAAAGCAAAAGAAACGATAGATAAAGAAATAAATATTGCCAATGCAACACTGAATCAACTTGAAGCTGTAGAAAAGAAAGTGATAAACTCACTTTCAAGTCTGGAAAAAGCCCTGGAAAACAAAGCTTTGAATAAAGAAAATCTGAAAAGTCTGGAAGCTAAAGATGACTATGAAGTAATGCTCGCAAAAAATCTGGTAACAGAGTATCTATCATATCCTGAAATTAAAACTATTCAGGATATTAAAGACCTAATCATCGATGAAATTGCGCAGGATAAAAAATCCCCCCTTCAAAAAATTGAGTTTTCATATAATCCGGAATATGATCCAAGGAAATCAATTGTAAAGGACAACTATAGTAATCCTAATGAAAAATACTATGGCAATAACGATGTTGAGGGTCCCGATCCCCTTCATGGAACTCATGTAGGAGGCATCATAGGAGCCATAAGGAATAATGATAAAGGTATGGATGGTATTGCACCTAATGTCAGATTAATGTCTGTGCGAGCAGTTCCTGATGGTGACGAAAGGGACAAAGATGTAGCCAACGCTATAAGATATGCTGTGGATAACGGAGCATCAATTATAAATATGAGTTTTGGAAAAGGATTTAGTCCAGACAAAAAAGTAGTAGATGAAGCAGTAAAGTATGCAGCAAAAAATGACGTTCTCCTGGTACATGCGGCTGGAAATTCGGGTGAAAGTAACGATCTGACTACTGCCTACCCCACCGCCAATTTTATAAAAAAGAGAGGTCTATTATGCAAAAAACAAGAAAAAGCTAAAAATTGGATTGCAGTGGGTGCTCTCAGTTATAAAGGTGGTGAAAACGCCCCGGCACCTTTTTCAAATTATGGTGCAAAAGAAGTAGATGTTTTTGCTCCAGGCATGAAGATATACAGTACTATGCCAAATAATGAATATGCTCCTTTGCAGGGAACTAGTATGGCATCGCCGGTCGTAGCAGGTGTCGCGGCAGCTATAAGGTCAGTATTCCCGGCCCTCACTGCCGAACAGGTTAAAGACGCTATTATGAAATCTGTGACTCCTTTAACACAGGATGTATATATTCCCGGCAGTAAATCAGAAAAGATCAATTTTGCTAAATTGAGCGTATCAGGGGGAGTAGTAAATCTTGATAAAGCATTAACGTATGCTGCAACAATAAAAGGCAAAAAGAAAATTAAAGAAATTAAAGTTTAGCATGTACTTATGGAATATCTGAAATACCCTGTCGGGAAATTTATTTTTCCTGATTCTGTGGACCCTTCATCACTGCAAGGCTATATTGGTACTATTAATGTTTTTCCAGATAACCTTATCGAAACATTAATAACCATGTCCGACAATAACATCAATACAAGATATCGACCGGAAGGGTGGACGGCAAAACAAGTTATTCACCATGTTGCTGATAGTCATAGCCATGCTTTAATTAGATTTAAGTGTTCACTCACTGAAGATAAACCAACCATCAAACCCTATTTGGAAGCTGAATATGCTCAATTAGCTGATTATTCCCTCCCAATTGAATCAGCAGTATCAATCCTCAAAGGTGTACATCTCAAATGGAAGACCCTTATGGACAAAATGACATCGGAAGATTGGTCAAGAGGATATTTTCATCCTGAAACCAAACGATTTTTCAGGCTTGATGTAGCTGCTGCTTTGTATGATTGGCATTGTCGACATCACCTGGCCCATATTAGGCTTTGTAAGCAGTAAATCAAACCATATTTATGCGGTAATTTCACCCCGAAGTTTTTATAATTATGCAGTATCTTTCTTTAGAAAATGTCAACCGTTCCTACGGGGATAAACTTTTATTTAAAAATGTAAATCTTTCTGTAAGCAAAGGTGATAAAATTGCACTAATAGCTAAAAACGGAAGTGGAAAAACAACGCTACTCAGAGTCATAGGAGGCGAAGAAGGATCGGATGGAGAATCTGCAAAAATTATCATTTCAAAAGAAATTAAAACAGCCATCTTAAAACAGGATCCGACTTTTGATCCTAAAGCCACAGTTATGGAAACTGTGTTTGATACTGATAATGAAGCGATTATTGCAGTCAGAGACTATGAAAAAGCTATCACCGCCAACGATGAGAAACTTCTTCAGAAATGTGTCACAAGACTCGAAGACCTCAAAGCTTGGGACATAGAAGCAAGAATTAAAGAAATACTCAGTAAACTCAAACTGGATAATCTCGACCAAAAGACAGGAGAAATGTCCGGCGGACAAAGAAAAAGACTGGCATTGGCTAAAATTCTGATAGAAGAACCTGATTTTCTGATTCTCGATGAACCCACTAACCATCTTGATATAGAGATGATAGAATGGCTGGAAAATTACCTTCAGCAACCTAATCTTACGATTTTTATGGTCACACACGACCGTTACTTCCTTGAGAATGTATGTAATGAAATCATAGAGCTCGATAACGGCTCCATTTATATTTATCGGGGTAACTACTCTCAGTACCTGGAAAAACGTGAAGCACGACTACTCAATGATGCTGTCAATCTTGAAAAAAACAAAAAACTTTTTTCAAAGGAACTAGATTGGATGCGACGCCAACCCCAAGCCAGGTCCACCAAAGCTAAATCAAGGATTGATGATTTTTATGAAATAAAAGAGAAAGCTCAGGTAAGGGTGAATAATGATGAAATAAAAATCAACATAGCAGCATCAAGATTGGGTTCAAAAATATTGGAAGCCCATGCTATTGTAAAAAGTTTTGGAGATAAAAAGATCCTTGATGGCTTCACTTATAAATTTAAAAGGGGCGAAAGAATAGGAATAGTAGGACCAAACGGAACCGGAAAATCAACGTTTCTTAATATACTTACCCAAAAAATAAAACCTGATGGCGGAAAAATTGTCATTGGAGATACCATAGTTTTTGGTTTTTATACGCAAGATGGCCTGGTTTTAAATGAAGATAAAATGGTCATCGATGTGATCAGAGATATTGCAGAGTTTATTCCACTTGATAAGGGTCTGAAACTTACCGCAGAGTCGTTGCTCGAAAAATTTCTTTTTCCTCGCCCCCAACAAAGGGTGTATGTATCACAACTCAGTGGTGGTGAAAAAAGAAGACTGTTTCTCCTGACAATTCTGATGAAAAACCCAAATTTTCTCATATTGGACGAACCTACCAATGACCTGGATATTGTCACACTCAATGTATTGGAAGAATATCTTTTTGATTTTCCGGGATGTGTGATTATCGTCACCCACGACCGTTATTTTATGGATAAGCTTGTAGATCATCTCTTTATACTGGAAGGTGAAGGCAAAATAAAAGATTTTAACGGTTCCTATTCTGAATACCGGCAACAAAAAAAAGAAGAATTCAAACAAAATGTTAAGGATGCAGAATCCGGAGCAACATCTGATGAAAGCCAGGAAATGAATCAGGGAAAAGCAACATTTGAGCAGAGAAAAGATTTTGCCAGGCTAGAAAGGGAGATTAAAAAACTTGAAGAAAAAAAAGCAGCGACTACTGAAATGTTTAATGACACATCTCTCAATCACCAGCAATTGGGAGAACTTTCAAAGGAACTCGAAACTATAAATACCCAACTCTCTGAAAAAGAAGAGAAATGGTTTGAGCTAGCAGATATGATGTAGCTTTAATTAAATTAATACCTTATTTTTTGCCCTTTGAAATCACAAAATTCCCTATCGATTTACCTTGTTCAATTCCGTTTTTGATGGCAGGCATGAAGTGAATACCACCATACAATCTGGAAATAGATGCTTCATCAGCTGCATGATAAAAAGATGAAAATGTCCTGGGATCAAGGCCAAACTCGGTTTCAGTATCATCTGTAAATCCAAAATTATCACCAAATAGATGTGTAGCCACTACTGAAGCAGCACCTGAAGCGACACTATGTCCACTCGGATATTCTGGAAAAGGGGGTGTCTGTAATAACGGAATCCAGTCAGGATCTATAAATTCATTTATCACAGTCTCAGGACGCACCGTCACACTCCTGTATTTCTCATCCCAACAACTTATAAAGGCATCGGCCAGACTTACCGAAACCAAAGCATAGGCTTGCGTGGTCTGAACAAAGCTTTTGTTTGCTTTTTTACAGGCCAGACCTATAATGTTAATCCAGTGGCCACCCGGAGAAATCTTTTTGGTCGCATGCATTACGTGACCTGTTACATTTAGTTTGTAAGGATTGCAATCCCAAAAATTAGCTATCGTTTTATGTTCTTCAGTCCCTTCTTTTACTGCCAGATAAGTTTCTGCAACCTCTTTGTAATACTCACTTTTTTTATCTGCCATATTAAATTTTGTATGAGGGGTCGGTTTAAATTGTGCCGCAGAATCCATCAAAAATGGTCTGATTTTATTCCATGATGGCTCAATTCCATCCATATATCCAGGAGGCGTAGGTTTCCATGTAGAAGGATCTTTTTGGATGCTGTATTTTGGAAAAGACCTGGTTTGCTTATAATTGTCTTTAGAAGACCATTTAATAACAGCCGCAGCCAATGAATCAGCTAGATTTTCTGACCTGATAAATATATGGTTAGCCATACCCGTACTTTTATAAAAACTCTTCAATTTATCGATGCGTTTTTGAATAGAATCTTCAGAAAAAATCAAACTTTTTCCTACCTTTAGCATCGTCAGTGTTGAAACCATTTCAAAACAGTATTCTTTCCCCTTTTCAGGTTCAGGAAGCAAAGGCAAATGGGTAATTTTGTCTCTTAAAGAAGTGTAATTACTGTCAGCAAATCTTGCCCCTTCATAACCGCCGATAGTAGCGTATGTATAAATTCTACTGGCTACCGGTGGAGAAAATATATCATGAACGATGACATCTGTGAGTACTTTAACCGATTCATGATATACTGAAGGATCTGAAGTTAATTTGAAATATTCCTTGTTTTCCTTTTTACAAGAGGCCAATAAAAAAATTACAACCAGTGAGGGAATGAATCGAAACATTTGAAAAGTATTATTCTGCAAATGTACATTTAGATTTATTTCTTTCAAATTTTTATTATAGGATTAAACCTTTTATCAAAAGTTATGTCAAAATAACACAACAAATTAAAGATGCATATTTCTGATGACTCAAAGATTCTGGTAATGATTGCTTCTTCTGACCAGAGGAACCAGGGTTATCGTCTGCTTGTAAACAAGTATAAAGAAAAATTGTATTGGCACATACGGCGTATAGTACATGAACACGAGGATGCGGATGATGTACTTCAAAATACCTTTATAAAAGTAGTTAGGAATATTGATGATTTTCAACAAAAGTCTTCACTATTTACTTGGCTATATCGGATTGCGACCAATGAAAGTCTGAATTTTATAAACAGCAAAAAACTCAGGAAAACAGAAGAGATAGGAAATGTTGTACTCTTTAAGGCGGCTGGCGAAAGTTTAATGGAGGAAAATAAAATATTAAATCTCCTACAGATTGCAATAAACAACCTTCCTGAAAAACAAAGACTTGTATTTAATATGAGATATTATGATGAGATGACATATCAGGATATGGCCGAGATTACCGATACAAGTGTAGGCGCACTGAAAGCGTCTTATCACCATGCTGTTAAAAAAATTGAAGAACGATTAAAAGCACAAATATGAGCAATAAAAATACTGAAAATATAATAAAAGAATTAAATGACCTGGCACCATCGTTGGCTAAATTACCTAAAATATCGACACTCAGCGTTCCCGAAAATTATTTTGAAAATGTTGAAGAGCAAATCTTAAGTCAGTTAAATTTAATAAGTTATGAGGGTACAAAGCAGGTACCTTCAGGATATTTGGAGCATGTAGAATCAGATTTAGCAACATGGCTAACACTTAACGATCGAAAAAAGGTAAAAGAGCCTATACTAGTTAGCTTCCTGAAATATAAAAAATGGTTGTATTCTGCTGCTGCAATATTTACATTTGCGACTTGTGCGTTGATTGTATTTAATGTGCAAAAAGAAAATTATCCTGCATTAGAAATCACTCAAAACGATCAGGACCAGTATTTACATTACGTACAGGAAAATATTGATGATTTCGATATTAATGTGCTTATCGAAAACGGTCTTGTGGAAGAAAGTGATATTTCACTAGTAACATTTGAAACTGAATCTCCTGAATATGAATCAGTTCTTTTTATGGAGTCTGAAATAAATTTTTAAAACACTTTATTTTTTATACATATTAAACAAATTATCATGAATAACACATTCAAATTTATTAAAACATTTATCCTACTCGGTTTGATTTTATCTGCATATCCTTTCTTTTCTCAAGACAATATGATGAGGGACAAAATTAAAGATAAGGTAAAATCACAGAGAGTGGCATATATTACTGAACAGCTTGATCTAACGGAAACAGAGGCGCAAAAATTTTGGCCGGTATATAATGGTTATCAGAGTGAAATTACTCAGCTTAAATCATCTATGGACATAACACCCAAAAGAGATATGACCGACAAAGAAGCTGAAGACCTGATGTATACGATGCTTGATGGACGAACTAAAGAAATTGAAATCCAGAAAAAGTATATTCAAAAAATGAAAACTGCTATTCCATCCAGGAAGATTGCCATGCTTTTCAGAGCCGAACGTGAGTTTAAGGAGAAAGTAGTATCCAATATTCGCGAGAGGAGAAAAGAAAGAAAGGGTAATTGAGAAATAAAAAAAGTAAAATTTTTGTAACCTGCGGTCTGATGATTGCGTAATGGCATTGAACAAATTAAAAATTTATAAAATGGCAAGCGAAATCATCGGAATTACAGGTTTTTTTATTACATTGATTGTACTGGTAGTATCATATTTCAGAACCAGACATACAGAACGAATGGCTCTTATCAACAGCGATAGAACTGCAAAAATATTTGATGTAAATGCAGGCGAGTCTAACGGCGCACTTAAATTGGGTCTTTTTTTACTGGCCATCGGATTAGGCCTTCTGGTCGGCATGATTGTTGATAATATTTTGGATACTGAACCTGCCGGAATTTTTATTAGTATCCTAGTCTTGGGAGGTCTGTCTTTGATACTCTATCACAGCTATATCGAAAAAAACAGAAAACCAGACATAAATGGTCCTGAAGAAATGATATAATCGGTGTATCTTGAATTTTCAGAAGTTGTAAAAAAATTAAAAAAAGTTTTGCCTGAAATTATTTTAGGCAAGACTTCTTTTTGAAGAACAAAATCGAAAACACTTTTTAAAAACTTTGCTCTTAGCTCTGACATACAAAATGTGATAATCTCTAAATGACTAACCTTGTACATACATCCTCCTCACTCTGGATGAAATCCTACTCAGTATTTCATAAGGTATGGTTCCACAAACTAATGCAAGTTGTTCTACGGGTTGGTCTTTACCAAAGATGATTACCTCATCCCCTGTTTTCACATCTGTATCATTTTTCAAATCAATTATGGTAAGATCCATACAAACATTACCTACAATGGGATACATTTTGCTATGAATCTGGACTGAATAATTGCCATTACCTGCCGATCTGAGTAAACCATCGGAATAACCTATATTAATTATGCCAATAAGTCCATCTTGTGTAAGGGTTCCCTTTCGGTTGTACCCGATAAAATCAGTTGCTTTAACACTTTTAATTTGTATGACCGTTGCTTTAAGGGTATGAACTTTTTCAAGTTTCCTGGTAAGTGTGTCTGTCGTGTCAATGCCATATAATCCCAATCCCAATCTTACCATATCAAAATGGAATTCAGGAAATCTAATAATTCCCGCTGAATTGAGTATGTGCATCATCGGTTTATAGTAAATAGCATTTGCTATATGTTCATAAAGTCCTATGAGTATTGATACCTGATTTCTGGTAAAAGTGTCGTCTCCAGCATCTTCGCTACTACTTAGGTGGCTGAAAATAGAAATGACTTCCAGCTGAGGGTTCATTACCAATAATTTACACAGCTTAATGATATCTAATGGCATAAAACCAAGTCGGTGCATTCCGGTGTCTATTTTTATATGAATTCTGAAAGACTTATTTGCATTTCCGTTGGTAAGTAAAATAATTTCCTGCAATTGATCAATGCTGTATACTTCGGGCTCAAGATCATATCTGACCATATCGGGCACACCATTCCTATCAGGATTTAATATCATGATTGACAATATTACTCCGGCATTTCTCAACTGGATCCCTTCATCAATATAAGCAACAGCGAGATAAGCAACTTTTCTGTATTCAAGGAATTTGGCCAGTTCTTCACTTCCGCTGCCGTATGCTGATGCTTTTATAACTGCAATAATTTTTGTATCTCCATTAAGATATTCGGAAAAAACTCTCAGATTATGACCGATAGCCTGAAGATCTGTCTCCAAAGTAGCTGTATGTGCTTTTTCTGAAAGCGAAGTAATCACCTTTTCCAACTTAAATATTCTAGCGCCTTTGACCAGAATGGCTTTTTTATCAAAATTCAGACCAGGGAGTTTTGCAATAAGTTGCTCAGTACTAACAAAATGATGAAATAGGATGAACGGATCCAGATAAATTTCAATTTTTGCCAATTGATGGCCCACTCCTATGACATGAGAAATACTATGATTTTGTATAATCGCGGCCATTTGATGATTGAGCTCTTCAGCAGTTAGACCTGTTTGCATAAAATCAGAAATTATAAGAATTTTTTCTCTATTTCCGGCTTGCTGATCCAAAAAATCAAGAGCAATTTTAAAAGACTGCAAATCAGCGTTATAAGTATCATTAATTAGAATGCTGTTATGTATACCATTTTTCATCTCCAAACGCATAGGTATATTATGAAGCTTCTGGAAACCAATATTAATATCTGCTTCAGGAATGTTCAGAACCAGCAATGTTGCCAGACAATGTATAGCATTTTCAGTGGATGCGGCATCTGTAAATGGTATGATAAAAGAATTTTTCTGGTTTTTATAGTCTATTACTAGTTCAGTTTTATTTTCTAATTTTTGAATATCGATAATCTTGAACAATGTGGAACTTTGGTCCCACCCCCAACTATATAATTTTTTATCAGGATATTTGTCTCTGATAGCCATACTTACATTCAGGTCATCTCCATTATAAATGATGATGTCAGAATCCTTAAAAAGCAGAATTTTTTCGTTCAGCTTCTCCCCAACGCTTTTAAATCCTTCTGCATGAGCATCACCTATCATAGTAAAAAGTCCGATATTGGGTTTTATCATTTTTTCAAGTGCTAACATTTCATCCATTTTTGAAATACCGGCTTCAAATATAGCGAGTTTGTCACCTTCGCTGATCTGCCACACTGATAATGCTACACCAGTCTGAGAATTATAACTCTTCGGGCTCTTAACTACCTGACGGTCTGTTATCATTTGATATAACCATTCTTTTACAGTGGTTTTACCATTACTTCCTGTAATCCCGATTACAATTAGGTCTTTAAATCTATTACGGTGCGCTGCTGATAGTTTTTGCATAGCTTCAAGGCTATCCTGAACATTAAAAATATTGATATGTCCGGTGATTAAGCCTGGATTTTTGCTCACCACAATATTTTTTATACCTTTAGCGATAGCATTATGAATAAAATCGTGTCCATCGTTAATACTGCCGTGTAAGGCAAAAAAGATGGTTGAAGAAGGAAAATCTGTCTTTCTGGTATCAGTGGATATAAATTGAATTTGTGCATCAGGGTCAGAAAGCAAATGAGGGTCTGAGCCTATAATTAAAGCTATTTCCTTAGCGTGATACATTGATATATATTTTTTCATTAAAGGTCATAACCAATATCACTTCGATAATATTTGCCATCAAAATTTATTAACTCAGCATTTGCGAGCGATATATTTGCAGCATCTCTGAAGTCATCAGCTAGTGTAGTTATTGATAATACTCTTCCACCATTTGTAACCACAATATTATCTTTTACAGTGGTGCCGGCATGAAATACTATGCTGGTCTTTATGTCATCAGCGCCCGATATAGGCAGGCCTTTTACAAAATCGCCGGGATAACCACCGGACACCATCATGATCGTAGTAGCGGATTGTTTACTTACTTCTATGACAGAATTATTTATATTACCATGTACAGCATCCAAAAGAAGGTCTACCAAATCACTTTTAATTCTGGGTATGATTACTTCAGTCTCCGGATCACCCAATCTGCAATTATACTCAATAACCATCGGTTCTCCCAATACATTGATAAGTCCAAAAAATACAAAACCCGTATAGTCCATCTTTTCTGTACTCAAACCTGATATGGTGGGTTTAACTATTTTTTGGATAACTTTTTGCCAAAGTGCATCATCTATAAATGGAACCGGTGACACGGCACCCATCCCGCCTGTATTTAATCCTGTGTCTCCAATCCCGACTCGCTTATAGTCCTTGGCTTCGGGCAATAATATATAATCCTTTCCGTCAGTTAAGGCAAATACTGAAAACTCAATACCACTCAGAAACTCTTCGATGACTACTGTATCAGATGCTCTGCCAAATTTACCAGAAAGCATCTCATGGAGCTGAACTTTAGCTTCACCTAAATCATCCAATATCAAAACACCTTTTCCGGCCGCCAGCCCATCCGCTTTTAGGACGAAGGGTGAGGCCAGGCTTTCAAGAAAAGTAAAACCTTCATTGATATTTGCTTGATTTACTTCCAGATAAGCGGCTGTAGGAATATCATATTTCTGCATAAATTTTTTAGCAAATGCTTTGCTTCCTTCGAGTTGTGCTGCGTATGCAGACGGGCCTACGATACCTATTTGGTTGGTATCACCTATTCTTAAAGCGTCAGTTATTCCCACCACTAAGGGCCCTTCAGGTCCTACAATAACAAGGTTTATGTCTGAATCAATACAAAATTTCTTAATACCTGGTATGTCAAGGCTATCTATCGGTACATTGATACTGCAGAGTTTGGTACCCGCATTTCCCGGGGCAACATATAGCTTATTGCATCTGTCACTTTGTGATATCTTCCAAGCTAATGCATGTTCTCTTCCACCACTTCCTACTATCAGAATATTCATACATAGAAATTTTGGTTGGCAAAAATACGTCTAATTATCTATGATATTGTAGTCAAAAGAAATTTAATTATGAAAATTCTACATTTCAAATCATTGAAAATTTATAAGATAAAATTACCTATTTTAGCAATGAATTTAAAAAATAACCGATGGATTTAATTTTTAGCAAATACCATAGGTTAAAGATTTGTATTTTGGTGAAAGCTTAAAAATCAAATATCCTCCTTTTTTTCAATAATGTAAACCAACCCTCTTTTCTTCCCATGAGTTCTTCCTTTTCATTTCGTAAGGCGTGTGCAAAAACTTCGTTTTCCGCATTGATCATCTCAGTAACCCTGAACCCTGCTGTTTTATTTTCAAAGGTAAGCTGTGAATCTGTAGCTAATCTGGAAAGTGTTGTGTTTTTAAGGTTTGCCAAATGATACTCTGTCTCAAGAGAATCCAGTCTCTGATCATAAGGTGATCTCTCACTGATCAGCTTTACCAGGATAGGCGAACATTCAATGATAAGAAATAATAAAGTAATAAAAAATCCAGCAATCTTTATGGCTTCTTCTGATGAAGATAGTCTGTGCAATGCTTTAAGCCTGGACGCAAACCCAGTAAGTGAAGCACGGTTCAAACCTTCCAGTTCGCTTTTCTTTCTGTCTTCTATAGCCTTCAATTTTACCGTTTGTTCTTGAAGTTTTGGGGTTATTTCAGTATATAAAATCTGATATTCCTGCTCTGATTTTTCTGCTGCTACAGCCTTTGCTTTATATATATTACCCATAGCCCTGATCTTACTTCCACCTGTACCGTCAGCTTCAGAAAGCGCTTCACTGGTCCTTGCTGTTCTTTCCTGATCGGATTTACTGAGTTTAGTTCTTAGTAAGTTAATCTCATCATTCACCACTTTTATATCTGCTTCATATCTTTTATTGAGTAGGTCATCCTGCTGTTTGTAGGTTTCCTGCTGCATCATTCCTATCTCAGCGTTGATCTCAGACTCAAATAATTTTAATTCTAAGGGGGTAGCTATTACTATGCCAATGAAAATAGCAAGCACAACTCTCGGTGCTGCCATAGCAATTTCTTTCAGCAAATTGTTCTTCTTTCGCATTCCGGATACTATATATCTGTCCAGATTGAATATCATCATACCCCAAAGTA
>JAYTNJ010000382.1:0-16226 GCA_043748345.1 Saprospiraceae bacterium | reverse complement strand
CAAAGGGAATTTTTCAGAGTGTTGAAATTGTTGAAAACGTAAATCATAGACTAACTTTTATCATTAAGAAATAGTCCAATATTTAGGGGGTCAGTCCAGTAATGATGGTATAAAATTACGTTATCTTTCGGTAATAATATCTTTTGCGACTATTATTATTATACGGTGGTGGCTTGACATAATCTCAATTTTTGAATGAACTCTGATTTGATACATCAAATAATAAAATCTACTGCCAAATTAAGTGATACATTTTTATTTAATACATCTAGTGCGGGACACTTCCAGTCTTCTGCAGTCAGGCTTTAGGTAGTCAATTTCGGTAATTGAAGCGGCGGAAGTGCCTTTATTACTATGATTTAAAATTATATCATCTCATTTTTTATATGGCGATGCACCTTTATTTACCACAAAAACCTGTTCTGATTCCAGTTTTCCATCCGATAAAATCAAAGTGTACGATCCGGCTTCAATAAATTTTTCATAATGCACAAAATAGGGTAAATTGCTCTTCTCTCTTTTTATCACCAAATCCCACCTATACTGGTTAAATCCTTCTTTTCCGATGATGGTATCTGTCCAAATAGCTTTGTCTGCGATATCTTTAAGCGAAAGTGTTACGGTTTTTGATTGACCTAACCAAAAAGAGATATCAGCCTTTTCAGCCGTTCGATAATCAGGCTCTCCCCCTGCTGAATTGTGCCAGGGTCGGTTGGCCTCAGGTATTGCAAAAAAGTGGTCATCCTTTTGAGAAAGGTTTTTTTGTATCATTTCATGCATTGGCCGGAGGTTGATTTTGAAAATGCCTCTGCCATGTGTACCGGCAACCAAATCCATAGTTCCCTCATGTATCTCAAGATCTGCAACGGCCGTGCCAGGCATATTGTTACCGAAGTATGACCATGTACTGCCGAGGTCCAAAGTAATATAAACTCCACGTAATCCACCGGCGTATAAAATGTTTTCAAAGATAGGGTCTTCGATAATTGCGTTTACCGGTTCATTAGGAAGGCCTTTGGATATACTTTTCCAACTTTTGCCATGATCTTCTGATACATAAAGATAACTCTGCAGGTCATCATAATTTATACCTGTCATGGCGACATACACCCTGCCTTTGACAAAACGGGATGGAAAGATACTCCGAATGTAATTGTTGGCAAGCCCTGTGGAATTTTCTGCCCATTTAGCTCCGTCGTCATAAGATGTCCAGAATGCGCCTCTGTCTGTGCCGGCATAAAGCAGACCTGCCTGCATTTTTGACTCCACAAGTGCTCCTGTGGCAAAGGATTTTTTTTCTTTAATAGACGAAATACCCAGATTGGGACTGATTACCTGCCAATTATCCCCCCGGTCAGTACTCTTGAAAACAAAATTTCCAGCATGATACAGCGTTTTACTGTGATGTGGCGAGATAAAATACGGAGTCACATAATTAAAAACCAGGGTATCCTGAGATGAGGCAGGCAAGTTGGGTTGAATTTCATATGTGGTATCCATTTTAGTGTCGAGCCGGATAGCATGTCCATGCTGCATACTGTAATACACGGTATTTTCATCTTCAGGATCTACTTGCGTGACACAACCATCGCCCCCATCCCATGGGTCAATCCAGACGTACTGCCAGGTATCAGGAAAAGAAGGATTTATTTCTTTGGCTTTTCCGGACACCGTGGCGTCATCCTGGGTTCCGCCATAAATAGTATAGTTTTTCTGGTCTATGGTGATATCATAAAACTCACCGACCGGGATATTATTATAATGAAACCATGATAAACCTTTGTCATAACTGACGTAAAAACCACCGTCATTTCCTGCCGCAATGTGGTTTGGATTTTTGGGGTTGATCCACAGTTCGCATTGATCCAGGTGAAAACCTTTTGCAAGGCTTGGAGTGGCTCTCGTCACCTGACCGCCGATAATAGAAAACGATTTTCCTCCATCCGTACTGTGCGCCAGGCGAACTCCCAGACAATATACTTCTTCATCATTTTGAGGATTCACATACACATCTGTAAAATACCAGCCGATGACCGAAAAGATATAAAAAGGGCTTTTATGGGTTTTGAACCATGTCAAACCTCCGTCTGTCGTTTTGTAGAGCTCTGCAGCTTCCCCTTTGGTATTATTGAGATTATCTACCAGAGCATATGCTTTTAATGGATTGGTAAAAGAAACCGTAAGTCCGATACGACCTACCAATGGTCCTGAAGGCAGACCTTTTGTGCAGGCTTTCCAGGTTTTACCACCGTCAATACTTTTATGGATACCGCTATTTTTGCCGCTGATACCCGGATATACTTCCCAGGTGGATGCGTACATTACTTTGGGATTTGACGGTGATATTACCACATCATTTGCCCCGGTTGATTCGTCTTTATAGAGGACTTGTGACCATGTTTTCCCCCCATTGATGGTTTGATACAGGCCCCGATTCTTATTTTTTGACCACAGGTGACCGAGCACGGCTACCATAACTATGTCTGGATTTTTGGGATGGATGGCAATTTCTGCAATAGACCAAGAATCTTCAAGCCCAATATGTTGCCAGGTATTTCCAGCATTAGCAGACCGATACATACCTGTACCGGGTAAAGTAAAGTTTCTTGGTTTTTTTAGATTTTCTCCTGTTCCGAGATAGATAATATTGGGGTTGGAAGGTGCTAACTCCATATCGCCTATGCCTAATGAGGCCTGTTCCTGAAAAACACATTGCCATGTAATCCCATTGTTTACAGTTTTCCACAAGCCACCTGATCCAAATCCCACATACATTGTACCCGGGTGTTTCTCATCGATTTGTACTACATCTGCCCGCGCAGAATTTATGGTAGGACCTAGTGTAACCCAATCCAACTTATACTTTGTATCCTTTTTCATTTCAAGATAAGTCTGAAATGAAGATTCAAGCGGAGATCTGACTTGCTGGCCAAAAAAATCTGTAGTATAAAAGCAATTTAAGAGAAACCAAATTGAGAGAGCTCTTTTCATTTTTATATCTTTGAAATTAAGATTACAATAATACAACTTTTGAATGTATTGTGACCAAATTATATTATTTTGGTGTCAGTGATATCATGCAGAACTTTTCTGAATATCTTTTAATCAGAAAAAGATGATCTGATCAATAATCTGAATATTCAGTCGGAGTTAATAAAAAGATATCGGCATGAGAAACTGTATTTTGGTATTTGGGCAAAGCTTTCATTTCTTTCCACGCTGGATCATCGCCAAATGTTTTCCAGTGGGCATCCCGGCTTGCCTTATTTTCAAAAGTAGTCATATACACAAGATTGGGCATTTTAGATCCGGAGATAACCTCTGCATAAAATACAGCATTAAATCCCAGACGGTCAAAAAGTTTGATCTCTCCGCCGGCATTAAACATATCAACCTTACTTTTGTAATACTTTTCAGTGGCCGATTCATAACTTCTCATTTCGTATATTCGCTCCGACTTTGGGCCATTCAATGGAGATATTTTCATCATCGGCATATATTCAAATGCTTTCATTAATGTAGACTCTATACGATGATATGGCGGCCGGTCATGGGAAGCATTGATATAGTCTTTTCCTTTTGACATATATTCGTTGTTTTTATTGAGCTCATCTTCAAGTCTTAGAAATTGTGGCAACGAAGCAAAAGGAATCAGCACAAAAATTTGTTCAATAGTGTCCGATTCTTTTTTTCTAAGTTTGAATACTCCGATATTTTTAATCCCATGTTTCTTCAATCCCGGCAAAAAGGCTTCTTTAAGATATTTTTCAGTGGTGGCTACCTGTGCATCCGTTTTGAATGTGTAAACTTTTAGTTGATAAAATTCCCTGTTATGAGTCATCGATTGGTCGATACCCAAAAGGTCAGAATTTTTCTTTTGACAACTGGTCAGCACGAGCACAAAGTTTAAAAGAATCAGATATTTCATATTCATTTTATCAGGTTGTTTTATTTTTAATATAAGACTGTAAAATATGTTTTTCAAACTTACTCAACATCTATAATAGGCATTTTTTTATACTGTAAGTCCATAATGAATGTCAAATGTACTTCTTTAAGGGTGACAATTACTTTACAAAACCAGGAAAAATTTGTTCACCAGTAGAGTAAAATCGCTGCTTCATTTTCAAAAATCAGTTTTAAACCTTATTTATAGCCTCTGCATTGCTTTCTTCCCATGCAATTTGTTTTTCAAATCTATTATATATGATCAGTATCAATAATCCAAACAAAATGGCAGATAGTATCAGTAAAGTATTCAGTAATCCACTGACAGAAAAGGACAATCTGATTAAGATAGTAGATATAATAAAACCTGAGTTTCTGATCACTTTGTGAAACTCGTCCGTATGAAAATAAGAGAACAACAATAAAATCACATCGGCAATAATTAGAATCGTAAAAAATTGCTCAAAGAAAATATTATTTATGTTTTGAAATGAAATAGAAGCATTTGTATTTGGATAAATAGAACTCAAACACCAGTTTAACAAGGAATAAACAGCAACCAAAATAAGTACCGGTACTAAAGATGTGGCCAGCATTTTTTTGATTTCTATAAATCTGGATACGCCGTCAATTTTCAATTCATTTTTCACTACGTCTCTGTATCTTTTTTTACTTTGTTTGTAAAATTGATAGATAAGAAAAAACAGTAGCACCGATGCCACCAAATCGTATGTGAACTGCAAATCATATTTAATTTTGAACCAATCAGACGAAAGATCCAAGGTAGAAAGGTCTTTAAACAACCGTCGGATAATGATCAGCGTAATAATTTCATATTGTTTGCTGATATAAGTGGTAAAGGATTTTGGGAGATAATGTATTAAAAGATATACTTCGTAGACAAGTATGAATGAAAATGGCGTGTAAATGGCAGCAATAGGATTTTTGAGCAAATCTGAAGGAGCATCCAAGGTGATGATTCCAAAGTCCACCAAGTAAATAACCATTAGGTGAATAAGGAAACTTGCAATAGCGATTACTAAAATAATCCTTTCACTATTTTTTTTAGTTTTCTCTGAAAGAAGTTTTTGATAAAGTATTTCAAAATATTTATTTAACGCCATAATGAAAATTTATTTATATTGGATAATATATCAAAACAGTACCGACATTTTAGTTTTGTAGGCTCTAAGGGCTGAATTATAAAACGTTGATTTTCAATACCTTTTACCTTCGATTCTATTTGGTAAGGAAAAAAATTATGCAACATTTTATAATACAAAGTAAAGTAGAAAGAGTTTTACTTTTTGCTTGTTGATGCTGTATCTTGTCTCATTATTGAGGGTGCACCATTTGAGCATTGATGAACGAATATGGCGATCAGACGACATGGATAGCCTTTAAAAAGTCTGGATTTCACATTTAACTGTACCATTAGTATTAAAATTAGGTTATTTTAATGAATAATTCTTTGATAATTTTTCTATTATTGATACAGTTTTTGAATGATGAAAACGATATAGTGAATGGATATTCTTAGCTATCTGTTCTTTAAGTTCTATCTCATTCAAAAGCTAGCTAAACTTCACAAGTAATTTAACCTAATCCATTTGATTTGTTTACTTGGTTCAGACAAATCTAAGTCCGACATTTCAAATTTCTATCCCTTTTTAGCAAAAATAGGATAAATCCTTTCTCTTTGGTATTTAGTTTTTAACCAATTAAAGCCTTTGAAACCTTGTGAGCTTTATGCACCAGATTTTTATGAAAAACCTTAATTTACCAGAGGATTGGGTTTGTTTTCAGATTTATTTTTACTTTTGACAGTGAATGCAAAATTGCTTCATAAATATTTATTAACCAGCAACAACAAATATGTTTTTAGTATGAAATTAAAATGTGATATTTTCAGATTGTTTATTTTGCTTTTAGTCTTTTCCAGTACGGTTACGGCTCAAAATATTCTTACTCCAAAAGAACATTTTGGATTTGAAATAGGCGATGATTATCAATTAGCCACTTACACACAGACTGAGTCCTATTTCAAAAAAATCGCTGCGGCATCTCCGAGAGCAAAATATACTTTGATAGGCAAAACAGAGGAGGGCAGAGATCAGTTTATGATGATCGTTACGTCTCCCGAAAACCATAAAAAACTTGAATATTATCAATCTATTTCAAAAAAACTCGGAAACCCGGATGGAATCAGTGATACACAAGCTAAAGCTATGGCAAATGAAGGGAAGGCCGTCGTATGGATCGACGGTGGTATACATTCGACTGAAACCGTCGCAACTCATCAATTAATTCAGACTGCCTATACACTGCTTTCAGCCACTGACAGCGAGACAAACAGAATACTGGATAATGTTATCATCCTTATGACACATGCCAATCCGGATGGACAGGAATTGGTCACTAACTGGTACATGCGTAACCCGATACCTGAAAAAAGATCATTGCAGGGTGTGCCGCGTTTATATCAAAAATATGTAGGACATGACAATAACAGAGACTTTTATATGCTAAATATGAAAGAAAGCCAAAATATCGTCAGACAATTATTTGTTGATTGGATACCACAAATCATGTATAATCATCACCAGTCAGGACCTCCGGGATCTATTGTAGCCGGAGCACCATACCGGGATCCTTTTAATTATGTGATCGACCCATTGATCATCACAGGATTGGATGCCATCGGGGCTGCAAATCAAAATAGACTTAACGCAGAAGGAAAACCCGGCTATACAAGTAAGGCGGGATCAGTATTCTCTACCTGGTATAATGGAGGCCTTCGCACCACCACTTATTTTCATAATATGATAGGACTTCTGACTGAAATTGTCGGTGGTCCAAATCCTTCAGACATCCCATTAGTCACAAATCGCTTGATACCTAATGCTGCCACTCCAAATCCGATTGTCCCCCAAAAATGGTTATTCAGGCAAAGCATAGACTATTCAGTTTCATTAAATTATGCTATGCTAGATTATGCCGCACGAAACAGGGATCATCTGCTGTATAATATTTATAAAATGGGCATGAATTCCATAGAGCGAGGCAGTAAAGATTATTGGGCTCTAAGCCCATCAAAGATTGATGAAATGAATCGGTTAATAGCGGAAGGACAGAAAAACAAAGCTAAAGATACTCTGCCCGCAGATGATGAGGGTGCATATTGGGGTAATAGAAATACTATTTCCAAAAAATATTATGATACAGTAATGATGAATCCGGCCCTAAAGGATCCACGTGGATTTATCATTCCTTCTGATCAGACAGATTTTTCCACAGCTGTAGAATTTCTCAATGCACTCATAAAAACAGGTGTTATCGTACACAAAGCTGTTAATGACTTTAAAGTAACCGGAAAATCGTATCCTGCAAACTCATACATCGTAAAAACAAATCAGGCTTTCAGGCCGCATATCATCGATCTCTTCGAACCACAAGACCATCCTAATGATTTTCTGTATCCAGGAGGACCACCTGTGCCGCCTTATGATGCCGCCGGATGGACTTTAGCGTATCAGATGGGTGTCAAATTTGATAGAATTATGGAAGGATTTGATGGGCCGTTTGAGAAAAATCCGATAGGTCAGCTCTTGGAATTGAAAGTGAAACTTCCTGAACTATCGAAAGTAAAAGGTTTTATTTTTAATGCAGCTGTAAACAATTCTTTTAAAGTAATCAATACATTTTTGAAAAATAATATCGATGTGTATAAGATAACAAAAGAAATTAACGGAGCTAAAAGTAGTGTGGGCTCTTTTTTCGTCCCTGTTAATGCTAAAACAAAATCAATAATAACTGAAAACGCATCATTGATAAAACAATCTCCGGAAACCTTAACTGTAAACCCGACAGCCATGCAAAAAGTATCTCCGGCACGTGTTGCATTATGGGACACTTATGGTGGGTCTATGCCCTCAGGTTGGGTCAGATGGCTACTGGAACAATTTGATTTTCCTATGAAGCTGATTTACGCCAATGAAATAGATAGCAGCAATCTGAAATCAAATTACGACGTGATAGTATTTGTGGGTGGATCTATACCTGGCGTATCAGGGGGTGGTGGAAGAAATCAGACAATGCCAAAAGCTGATTCAATACCTGCTGAATACAGGCATACTTTAGGGCGCATATCAGTTGAAAAATCAATTCCTCAATTGAAAAAATTCTTGCAGGAAGGTGGCAATGTAGTTACCATCGGTACTGCTACAAATCTTGCTTATCATTTGAAACTTCCTGTAGCCAATGCCCTCACTGAAATCGTCAATGGAGAAGAAAAACCACTGGTCAGAGAGAAGTATTATGCTCCTGGAAGTATCTTGAAAGTATCAGTAGATAATAAACAGCCCGCAACAGCCGGTATGGAAGAAACGGCAGATGTTTATTTTTCTGAAAGTCCGGTTTTTGATATCTCTCCATCAGCTTTGACTAAACAGGAGATAGTACCTCTTTTATGGTTTGGTAAAGAAAAGCCTCTCCGAAGTGGATGGACTTGGGGTCAATCCTATTTGCGGGATAAAGTCACAGGTTTTATGGCAACTGTCGGTAAAGGCAAATTATTTGCTTTTGGTCCAGAAATTACATTCAGAGCTCAAGCGCATGGCACATTTAAACTACTTTTTAACCAACTGTATACCATAAAATAATAGGGTGAAAAAAGGAGTCGATGAAAAATCCTGTTTGAACAATTAAATGCTCATATTCCACGCGGATTCAATGAAAATAGTCACAGTTAAAAATGCTGTGGCTATTTTCGTTTTAAGAACACCATACATCTCGTATTCGATAATCTAGTATTGTAATATTTTAAACCAATAAAAATTCGGACCAGGATTTAAAGTTTAAACAGGATTTGCTAAAGTTGAAATAAATAATCCTAAAAGCTATCTTTGATTGAGATACTATTAAACACTCATGCAAATACGTTGAAAAATGTAATTATTATTCGATACTCAGGTATCTAGATTTCGGATATCCGGACACATAAAGTTCAAATATTTTTATGAATAATACATACGATGTTATCATAATAGGCGCAGGCGGAGCAGGCCTAATGACCGCCAGAACCCTTGGTGATCTGAAACTTAAAGTATTAGTTGTAGACAAAAAAGCCGATCTGCTCAATCTACCATTTAAAACTTTGGGCAGTTTTATCAATATTGAAGAATTTGATTTACCGGAAGATACAATATCTTCATATATTAAAAAGGGCACTATTTATTCTAAACACTTTAGCTGTACTGGTTCCGGAAAGGCTTTTATTATAGATAAGGTAAATTTGCATAAAAGTTTACTGGATACCATAGATAGAAAATTTGTTGATATTTTGATAGCCACCAGGATTCAGGATTTTGATGTTGATGACAATAAAAATATATGTGCTATCACAGACAATAAAGGAAATAAATATTCAGCAAAATATTATGTTGACGCTACGGGACTGGCCGGTATTTTTAGTAAAAAGTTGGGCCTTCAGGATAAAACTACAAATTCAGCCGTCGGGCTTGAGTATAATGTAAGCTATAGAGGAGATCCCAATGAAGTACATTTTTTTATCGGTAAAGAATTTCAGGGTGGATACGGATGGATCTTCCCATTAAGAGACAAAAGGGCAATTTTGGGCTTCGGATCTTTTGAAAACATTGTAGTAAAAGAACTGAAACTTCGGCTGAATAAAATGCTGTCGAATGATAAAATAAGTCAGTTAGTAGTAAAAGATAACGATCACGCTGAAGGTGGAAGTATTCCTATTACTGAGGTGAAAAATAAGTTTATTTGTCAAAATCTGATTTGTGTCGGTGATTCTGTCTCACAGGTAAATCCGATAGTAGGCGAAGGGTATAAATATATTTTTAAATCTGCAGTATTTGCCTCCAACTCCATATTCAAGGCCATCTCTATGGATAATCCCGTTTATTTGAAGGAATATGAAGAAGAGTGGAATACACATTATTACGATCGATACAGAGTAGCCAAAGATCTTCAAAAAACATTGGCTAGATTCAGCAAATATGATTCCATCATTGACCTTGGAATTTTATTTTTGAAAACGAAAAGACATAAAACTTTTGAAAGGCTATTTTCAGGTGAATTTTCAAAAAGAGACCTTTATCTTCCTTAATCTTAAAACTCCGGATCGGAAAATCGGAATAAAATTTTCAAAATGATGCCAAATCAAATTCTCTTAATATCTTCCACTTTCCTCCATCTTTTTGCTCCAAGAGTGATATTTTTCTGAATAATATACGCTGAGGAAGAGAAATATTTTGAATTTCTTCAAATATATGATCAGTGCATATTGAGTTTCTGGGGTGCATCAATGTGATGTGCGGCTGATGTTGTCTTGGATAATTTTCGACTCCTCTTAATATAAATGCTCTTAGTTCATGAAATGGCTTGTTTTCACCTAAATGAGGCATGAACACTCCCGATCCACTCGCAAATCTGATTGGAGGTCCGAATTCAATAGATATACATCCACTCCGATTTTCTTCAAGGTTTTTGATGACTAATTTTAATGGTTGTATTTCGTCTTCGCGGCACAATGTGACATGGCTCTTTATGAGTTTTGATTGCTCAGGATTATAATTATGCCGGATAATTTCAATCGACTCAGCAAATGTTTCATCAACAAAGAGTGTCAATTGTCTTCGGATTATTTTATTCATTTTTCTTTCAAAGTTTTAAAATGAATCCCATTTTTTAGATAATATTTAGTTTTGAGGTAGTACATGACGATATTATAAAACAGTTAGTATTTGCTAAACAGGATATTATGGCCCTTCTTTGTGGTGTTATTTCTGATATTGGCAAATAAAAAATATAAGAGACAATAATTTTAAAAGGTCCATATGTAGGAAGGTTTCCTCTCTGAACCATGTTCACATTGCTTAAAAACTACTGAAGCATTAACATTATGGAAAAGGTATCGTCAGCATAAAAATAATTGAACCAAGAAATGTGACAATACAAAATAGCATATAAATGAATTTGAGCCGATAACGCCGTGCCGCTGTCGACATACCTGCAAAAAAAGTACAATGGTAAAAAGTACTGTTGCTAAAGTAAAACTGTCTCCATAAGCATTTGCTGCATCCCCTTGATTGATGAGGCCATATGAATCACTCCAAAGCACAGTGGCTGAATCAATTCTTGCATGGCAATCTTTTACAATAGAGTCATTGGCTTGTTGATAAGCATCATTGGTTGCATCATAATCTCCTCCCACATCATCTACTTCCACAACTTTCCTGAAGGGTTCTGAAAAATAACTTTTGTACAAATCTGCCAGTTCAATATCCCGTTTATCATCCGCGTTCCTAAATTGTGAATACATTATTCCGTCCTGAAAATCCCTGAATTCCTGTGTATTCAAGTCAGAAAGACCTTCCAGATACAAAGTGGATGCTTCGGTAAGGTTGGTGACTGCACTTGTGTATTTTTGTGACATATTGCCGCCCCAGAGGGCGGAAAAATACGCTGAAGATGCTCCAAGAATTGTCGCAACACCTATTATTACCGCTCCAATATAATCCAGTTTATACGCTTTTTGTTCTTCGCTTAGATTCTTATCCCAAAACATATCTATACTTACTTGTTTTATTAATGTAGTATTTGAAAATTATATTAAAATGAATATTTACATGGTTCTACTACCATTTGTGTGGGTAAAGGTTAAGTCAGCCATGAAAAAATAATATAACACTTCTAAAGTTTGAAAAAGTTCGATAGCCTCTGCCACACAACTTTATTTCTTGAATTTTTCCATTCAATCCCTCTGCCATTGCATTATTAAAGTTACTTATTAAGGCATTTACAACGCCGTCTGCATGATTGTAACATTAAAATTACTTTGTTTACTTCTTTGATCCCACACATAAAGGCGTCTTGCGCCCTTTCAATTAATACGCCTTGAGCGTCTGAATCGTTATGTGATATGCCGAATAAACTTTTAAAATTTTCTCTTAAATACCACACTTTTGTGACCTCCTGATTCATCGTTTTAATCATTTTAAACTTTGCTCTTTGTTTATCCATAAAATTCTGTTCTTTTTTTAATAAGGCATAACGACTTTCTTTTAAAATGTCTTCTGTTGCTACATCTTTCCGCCTTACTTTATCCATGCACTCATTTAAATATTTTACTAAATGAAATCGATCATGCACTACTAATGCTTGTGGTAACTGTGATTGGATTGCCTTTAAAAAGGGTTGCCAAATATCTACATTTATAGTACATATCTGTTCGCGTTGTTGTGGTGTAAAGGTTTTATTTAACAGATTTTCAGCCGATTTACTGCATCTGCGTTCGACTACATCCAGTACTGCTCCACCCAATAAATGTGACAAAACGGATATGTATTCATGACCTTTTTAAAAGGCCTTTTCATCCAAACTTATATGCTCTATGGTGAATAACTTTTGTCCCCTCCGAGCCAGACCACGGTCAGTACATCTATGTATTATTCTATTTATGAGACGAAAACCACAATGTAAATATCCTGCTGTCTTCGTTTGATTTTTTTTAATAAACAATAAATCAATAGCCTGTATTTCAAATTGATAGATTTGCCAATCATAGATTTTAGCCCAACCTATGCTTATTTGGTTTATAGTACCAAATTTACATAATACTCTAGGGATCTGACACTGACATGATCTTATCATCCAAAATATCTAAGTGCCTCCATTCTCTTGTCTCCGAATGATCTTATATTGGTTCCAGCTTTACTACTGATCAGATCCTCGTAATAGTCAGATTTGTACTCAATATTAATGTAGACGACTTTTGTTAATGTGATTACACCGATATTGGTAACGACCCATTCATCTCAAAAATCCAATACTAAATTTAAAAAATCTTTAAATCCTTTTTTCTTTTATTTTATGCAAATTTATAATTTTCCAGTGAATTTGCAGTAGAACCAACAAGTGAATTTTTTCCTATTTGTCTTGAAACAATTACGCTTTTCAAAACGAATGCCAGTCCGAAGTAGATTATAAAATATATTGGTAATGTAAGTCTTAAAAATTCGTCCATAGTCTGTCAATTTGTTTAGGCGGTTTTATTGTCATAGCCTCACCGCAAATGGAAGTCTGTGTAATAACTCCATTTTTTGCACTGAAAGTAAGTAAACAAAATGATTTAGGCCATTTTTATACTACTTATATTTTGGCATATTCTTTAGAAAGTTTGACCGGTATAAATACTTTCGCAAACCACAAAAACTTAGTTGTTTTACCTCCATTTTTCTTTCACTTTGTCTTTCCATAAAAATATGAAATACTATTTTCTGTATCGTCATAAGTTACCACGTCTTTGTCTTTGTGAAAATCAAAGAAACTTAACATTCCAAAGTCACCTGAGGAAAATGCTGTATGAGTAAGCAATACTCCAAAAATTGTAAAAGTCCATAGTTGGCTTGTGAAAAACAGTAAAACTATTAGGGTTGTCGAAATCGTCACAAATGGCGCAAGTGCCACTATTCTGAATTCCTTTTTATTAGCCACAAATTTGTCTGCCAATGCCATAAAGTAAAACTTTTTCAAGTTAGCGTCATAGGATGTATTAAATGCTCCTTGTGATTTATAGGCCAATACATGAATATATTCATGCAATGGAATGAGTAAAAAAGCAATAACAAGTCCATATGAAAAATGAGTAAAGCCGTCACCCAAATTGAAAGTTTCTATTCCGTAACTTTTCCAAAACCAGAAAATGACAATGGCTGCGATAATCACATTAATCACGGTATAAAAAACTGAAATGGTAGTCCGCTTATTTAAGTAGGTCCTTACAAATGGTATAAGTTCTTTGTGTCCTAAGCTTTCAAGCAGAACATAACCATTTTCTATTAATTCTTCTGGTCTGATTTTCATATTACTGTGTTGTTTTAAAATACCTCATAAACTAGCATGACTTGGCGAGGGTAGGCATTTTCACCATCCGCCGTGGCGGATCGATGAGGAGTCCGCCTTAGGCGGATGATTAACCACAGTCCCGAAAGATATCGGGATGTAGTGCGGAACACTGAACCGCAACTTTTACCAAACCCGTTATGCGATCGTTTTTTTACTATCATCTTTTAATTTTTTCGATCTCTATTGTTACGAATTTACTATTATTTTTTTTGACATCAATTTTAAAAATTGAACTTCCATTTAAAGGCGGATTTTTTATTGCTTCGCATAGGTTCATATTCTCAACGTTCTTATTATTTATTGAAATTATTTTTGCACCAATTTCTACCTGTTGATTCAATTCCTTTGTCCATATTTTGCCAATACAAAGATGATTGTCTATAAAGTTCAGACTGATTTGTAATTGATTATTTTCAAACTCCTGATTGTTTGAATAAGGCTCAAAAAAACATTGTTTGTTTTTGTAGTCTAAAGTTAGTTTTCCGTAATCAAGCATTTTAACTCCGATTCTTGAATTTATGTCATTATTCGATTCCGAGATTATGTTGTCAATTTTAACCCCATTTAGTTTAATAAAGGGGATAAACATCAAAGAGGTTTCTTTGCTATTGGCAAATCCTGCCATTCCTAATGTATTTGAACCGTTGGATGTATAAATTATTTTGAAGTCTTTCGCTTTTCTGAACTTTTCAATTTTTTTGTCTGCCATTGAATAAAATTCGTCTGAACCGGTATCAAACAAGACAAATTCAGAAATCTTTGCACCTATGTTAAACTTCAAGTAAGGTGAACTTTGTTGGTCAAGCATTATGTCATTACCCTGGAGTAAGTCTAATTTCAATTTTGAAATACTGTTTGTAATTCTGATAATTTGATTTTTGGTGTCAAATTGAATAACTGAATTTCTAAGTGCGTTACTACCGATAAGTCCATCAACTTTTAAACAATCCATTATTAAATTATTATTAAAAACGATAGCTGGGATTTCTGTGATAAAGTTATATCCCATTTTAAGACTATCAACTTTTACAATTAATAGTGAATCCATATTTTGGTTTATATCGCTAATATTTTGTTTTGATAGAACAGTGTATTTTAATTCGTTAAATAATTCTTTAGATATTGCCATCGGAGCTCCTGTGTCCAATATGAACTTTCTTTTTTTACCGCCAATCTCTACATCAACAATTATTTTATTATTGATTTTTTGAAATGGCAGTTCAATATAATAGTCAGGATTGACGAAATTTCCGTTGTTCAAATCCAAGTTTTGTCCAAAAGAAGCAAGGCAATAATGTAAGCAAATCAGTGCCAAAAAAAATTTCATATAAAATTGTTAGTTTTAGATTAATGACTAAAGGTTCATCATTGTTTTTGATTCCATTCTTTTATACAGTTTTTCAATTATATCTTTTTTTCCTAATAATATACTACCTGAAATGATTGCCTTTTTTGCATTCCATATTTTTGGAATGGAGAATCTTCCTTGTGAAACAGAATACATCCATATCAAGTCAATGGCATTTACAAATAAGTTTATTCTGTAAAATAATGATGGCTTTTCCAGTTCAAATCCAACTTTATGTAAAGTCCGTTCATTAAAAAAATAAGACGTCCCGGATATAATTATCGTCTTTGGCACGGAATCATTTTCTATTAGTGAAATAATATTTAATAAGCCTTCTAGATGGTAGGTCAATAATCGATTTCTACATTGTTTTCCTGATTTGTATTTTCTCATTACAAATAAATAATCAAAACTACTCCCACTATGTAAATCTATTTGAATGTCATTTGGCATGTAGCCCATTAACATGGGTGAATAATACTTATAAATGCCAGTAAGTTTCCAGAATGGTGTAGTAGCGAATTGACCAATAGGCAAATAAAACAGAAAAAGCAAACTATAAATAAGGTGAGAATATGTAAACTCTATGATCACAAGTGCTGGGTAAAAGCCAATTACCAAAAGTAATATTGCTTCAAACCATTGTAAATATATGGGCGGTTTATAAAAGTCATTCATACATTAGGGTCATTTTAAATCTCGTTACAATTAGGTAATTGAAGCTTTAGTGTTTTTAAATGCACTAGGCCACCAAAAGTAAAAAAGAAGCGTCGTCATTCTCTTGAACAATACCCTTAAATGAATAACAGCCCAAAACAATCATCATGAGTAATTCATTTTCGTTGATGGAATGGTCAACAATGCTTAAAACTGTTTTTGGTTTCTGGGTGGCATCTAATTTTTAACTAAAGTTTCGGAGTAAAACTAAGCATATTCTGTGGTATTTTGGGGTTTTATTTCAAGCAGGAACTCAAAACCTTGTTTTATACTATTA
>JAYTNJ010000381.1:0-26518 GCA_043748345.1 Saprospiraceae bacterium | reverse complement strand
TAGGAATAGAGACTGATCGAGGAATGATCAAAACTGATTCTTTTTACCGAACTAATGTGCCAGGGATTTATGCTATTGGTGACGTTATACCCACTCAGGCATTAGCGCATGTAGCTAGTGCCGAAGGTATAACATGCGTCGAAAATTTAGCCGGACATCATCCTGAGCCAATTGATTATAATAATATTCCATCATGTACTTATTGTTGGCCTGAAGTATCAAGTGTAGGTATGACAGAGTCCCAGGCTAAAGATGCAGGTTATGACCTGAAAGTGGGTAAATTTCCGTTTTCAGCTTCTGGTAAAGCAAGCGCTTCAGGTTCAAAAGAAGGATTTGTAAAAGTGATATTTGATGCCAAATACGGAGAATTACTTGGAGCCCATATGATCGGAGCAAATGTTACAGAAATGATAGCTGAGCTTGTTGTGGCAAAAAAATTGGAAAGTACAGGCCATGAGATACTTAAGTCTATACATCCACACCCTACTATGAGTGAAGCTATTATGGAGGCCACAGCGGCTGCTTATGATGAAGTCATACATCTTTAATAAACTCCAGAACGACATATGATTTGAACCTCAAAAAACTTTATCAATCTGAGCAACTATAACTAATACCAAAAAAAACAGCCAAAGTATCATAGCTAAAGTCTAAATTCTGATAAATAAAGTCAATCCCTGATTAACATATATTTTAAAAAAAAGCCGAAATGCATAGGTGAAGCAGCTTCATAATACCTTTGTGCAGCAGCATTTGACCTGAAATTGGAGTAATCCATTAAGTTAAACAGATTATTGGCAGTGATTCCAAAAGTAAATATTTTTGAAATTTTAAGGCCTGAATTAATTGTGGCATTGATTTCATAAAATGGTTTCGACATCGTCTTATTAGCATCATCCAGATACATTTTGCTATTAAAAGCTGCATTGACTTGAAGTCTAATGATTTGATTACCATCTGATGTGATTCCAATATTTATTTTATGAACAGGTACCAAAGGTTGAAAATTTCCCGTATAATCAATACCTGAAGTTTTATAATCTCTGAAAATAAAACCTGACCAATTATAATTTACTCTAATATTAAAGTTTGCAGACGGGTTCCAATCTGTATTCATTTCTACACCATTTCTAATAGTAATTGCCGCATTTCGGTAATATACCCTACCTGGAATGGATGCTAACTCATAACCTACGATTTGATCTTTTATACGAATATGATAAAATGAAGTTGAGAACTGGAAATATTTATCTTGTGACCATTTAGCTCCAAGTTCAGACTGAAATGATTTTTCCGGTGTCAATGATTTATTAAACCCACCCGTCATTTCAGGATTATTGGTAAGCTCATTGAGAGTAGGCATTTCAAAAGCGGAGTTGATATGAGTAAAAATATCCAAATTTTGGTTAATTTTATAACCTACGCCTATTGAACCATTGATATTATTAAAAATATTCGCACCATTTTGTAAACCATCTTGTAGAAAAAGATCTGTAAGATTGTATTTATTGCGGTCATATCTTAGCATCTGATGTACATTCCAATTTGAATAACTAAAATGTAACTGTTGATATAATGCTAAATTTAGTACGTTTTCGTGCTGATCTGAAGAAGTGGATTCCTTTTGGCCATTATTATTTTTTGCAAGTGTTCTTCTATCAGTCTGATACTCTGCAGATTGACCTAGTGTAAAAACACAAGAATTTGAATAACGGTATTCATAGGAGTTATTGATACCTACAAAGTGGCGATCTAAATCCACCCATCCCCCATTAAGAAAAGGCAACCTCCCTGTAAAATCTCTCAAACGGTAATAACCATTAGTGATCCAGGAACTTTTTTCACTCTGCTGATAAATTGATTTTATTGCGGCTAATACCCCCTTTACAGATTCGCCCGCATTATATTGTATATTTCGGGAATTTGCCTGGTATCTGTTAGAATCAAATTCAGCAACGGTTAGTGCCCCCGGGTCCTGACCTTGAGGCGAATAGTACGCCCCCTGAATAAAATCCAACTGCCATTTGTCACTTTCCTTAAATCTAACTTTATTGTACAATGTAGCATTTTGGGCAGCCGAAAAATCTCGCCTACCTGTAAAACTATGAAAATTTACAGAAAGTAAATTTTCTAATTTCTTTTCAATTATCCCATACTTTATTCCGGCATCATAAGAACCAAGAGAATTTATCCGTGAGTTTAATATCAAGCCATTAAAAAAAGAATTGCTGCGCAGTGATAGCGCACCTCCTCCTGAATTACCTAATCTGGCTGCCAACCCAGATCTTACGACATCAAGTTCTTCTATATCGAAAATACTAATTTCATCCATTTGTGATGTTCCATCAGGAGAAGTGAGTGGTATTCCATCCTGATATAAACGAATCCCCCTGACCCCAAAAGCAGATCTGCTACCATATCCGCGGATGGAAATCCGAACATCCTGTGCAAAATTTTCACCATTAAAAGATTGTACACCTACTTGTCGGTCAAAAAGCTGACGAACATTATTTTGATAAATATCAATGACAGATGTTGTGTCTTTCTGATAAGACCAAGGTTTGGACAACACAGACCTTATATCCGTTAAGAGAATTTCTTCCATAACACCCAGTATTATTGAATCATTGCTTTCCTGAGCACAAAGACCTAAGGTGCAAAATATAAAAACTAAAAATATCCCTTTTTTGATAAAAATCATTTGAAAGTTAATTCTATTTATGCGCAATTACGATTCTATCTTTACCCTGCAGATCTTGTAGTAAGCAAATATCTTTTAAACCGGCATTTTTATAAATATCTTTTACATCTTGGCCGTATTGCTCATTTATTTCTGTAACAACGATACATCCTGCTTCTTGGTGGTGCATGGTAAAATTTGCTATAGCCTGATAAAATTCCATTATATTAGTTTTTACAAAAAGAGCAATATGTGGTTCATACATAAGCACGTTTTGTGCCATTTCTGAACTTTCAGATTCGGCAATATAAGGTGGATTTGAAACTATTATATCCACTTTGGGTAAATAAGTCCAATGATTTTCATCCAATATGTCATTTTCAAAAAAATTGACTTCAACTTTATGCAGTAAGGCATTTTCAGCTGCAGTTTTTAAGGCGTCTCCACTTATATCAGTAGCAAATAACGTCATTGGCGTCTTACACTTTAACCCTATTGTGACAGGAATAATTCCAGAGCCTGTACCAATGTCCAACACAGATGTAGCCTCTGATTTTGATGCCATATCCAATACCACATATACTAATTCTTCTGTTTCAGGACGTGGTATAAGAACAGACGTATTTACTATGAATTTTAATCCGTAGAAATCTGCAAAACCCCCAATGTGTTGCCAAGGTTCATGATTTAGCAATCTTTCCGTTGTTTTGTTTAATAATAATAACTGATGGTCATTTAATTCTTTCTCAGACCAAAATACTTCGTCAAAAACATCTTCAATGATGTATCTTGAGATAGTAGAAGCTTCTCTGTCGTCATAAATCTTGGAAAGATTTTGTGACAAATTTCCGTATGCTTCTATGAATGTCATCATTTATATTTAAACGTAGAGTAAATGGCAAAAATAGAGATAAAACAATATACAAAATAATATCTAAGGTCGATATAGTCAGAATAATGTAAACCGTTTTTCAATTTATTGTAAATGATGAGTAAAATCTTTTGAATAAAATAAGCAACCACAGTTGCAAAAGCAAGTCCGTATATGCCCCAAATCTGCATCCACCAATAACTTAATAATATATTACTTACCACCTCAATAACACCAGACCAAAGGATAATTTTATGTTGGTGGAGCGCAAAATTATAAGTTTGGGGTAGTAAAACCCTACTAGTCAGTACTAGTAGATAAATATTAAAAATATAAGCAGATTCTCTAAAAACCGGGGAATATAACGTTGTAAATAACATCGGACTCACGAAAATCAGAATAATTGACATAGGAAACAAATAATGCATGAGATTTGTGGCTCTCCTTTTTAATTCTCCTCGTCTCATGTCCCCCGCCATCAAGGCAGGAATCATAGCCGTCGAAAGACTCCCATACAAAACCATAGATAATGGCAATTCTCTAGCGCCATACCGAAAAATAGCAAAAGTTGAAGAATCAAAATACCTGGTAACAAACCACCCATCGATAAAATCCATAGCGCTCCCGATCAAGACGTTCATTATCATTGGTAAAGAAAAAAGAAAAAATGTTCGTATAACATCATAATTCATTCTTAGATGCCTAAAAAAATCAATTATATAACATAGATACAAAAGTTTTATAAACGAAAAAAATACTAATGCATATAAAAACCCTTTTAAAGTTGGATAAAATATACCAATAAAAAAAGAAACCATGAGTATTCCTCCAAGACTCCAAGTAGAATATAGCTTAAGAGAATGAGAATTTTTTCTTAACAAGAGCACACTTTCTATCATCAACAGGGGTGAAGACAAAAATAGATATAAGCCTGCCAATGGTAAATAAGAGATGATTCCTTGGGATGCAAAAAATGAAGACACAAAGCCGGGAAGTATAGTGATTGCCATTCCAAAGCAAAACCCAGCAAAAAGTAAAATCAAAAAAACAGAATGAAGAACTGAGCCCTGGATTTCTTTTTCTACCGAAGGATAAAAAGACATCAAAGCATTTTTGATACCTACGGACCAAAAGTAGGAAAATGAATATGTAATAAAAATTATCACTTCAAAATTTCCCAGCTCACTTGTGGACATACCGCTTTTTACCATTATCACAGATATAATCAAGCTTATCAAATACCTCGCGGCTTGATACACCTGATAAGCATTTACCGGATCATTGATTCTGGATTGTATCCACTGAATAGGATTCAGCATAAAAAAGAAAGCATCTTTTGCAGATTATTAAACTTCTGGCACAAGATATACTTAATGTAAATTAAAAAACAAATAAATAATCTCTTTTCCGTTTTTGATTTATTTCTATCAGGTGGGTTGTTGTTTAAAATATTTAAACCAATTCCAACAATTCTTAATTTTTTCCTTATCACAAATCAGTTGCTTTCTGGTATATAATTGTACATTAAAATGGCCATTTTCATTTTCCAGATCTTCATACTGTTTTAAGCAAACCCAAGTAATAGAAATCAACAATAAATTTATTCTGTCAAAATATACCTGCTTATCATGATTGGAGTATGGTAGCTTATCTAAGGCCTCTTTCCAATTTTGAATATGGTCGACAAACATCTTTTTTATAGCGCCCACCGACCCTACAGTGTTTGGATATGTTTTTATGCCATCGTTAAGATCTTTGACCACATCAAAAATATCATTTACCGTTTGGATCAATATAGTCAGATGATAGAGCATCTCAGTTTCTTCCTTAGAAATGTCTGGTGAGACCAAAGTGCAATAATACAAGGCAGAAGATCCTGATTTCTGAATTGTAATAAAGTAAATATCATCCAACATTGTGTGGCTATCAAATTGTTTGAGACTCTCTTTTTGATAATATAAAACTTTAGAGAGAGTTTCTTTATAGTCATCATCCGGCTTGCTTATCAATTCCAACTCGGTCAATAATTTTTTCGTCAATGATTGATGCTGATTTTCGGCTACATATCCTCTTTCGTTATTTGCTATTTTGAGTATTTTAGCAAAATCAAGTTGAAATCTATCAAAATAATCATCAACCAAACTTGTAAGAGCCCCTATTATACTAAAACACCTTCTTTGCTGATCTGATAACTTATACCCTCTTAGTCTTTGGAAGGGTTCTACAAAAAGAATAACAGAAATTAAACTATAGATTTTTTTAACTTTATTGAGATCCGGTTCTGATAGCGATACATCTGTTTCCATACCATTTGATGCCAAAAGTGGAAATAAATAACCTTCCAAGAATTTTTTTTGACGAAAATAATCTTTTAAAAAAATTATAATGGCTCTTACTAACCTGATTTTCAATAATTTAAAGTTATAGTTCTATAATTTATTATGCAAGTTCATAAAGAATTTGAACTCCCATAGGATACACTTTGCAAATATACCAAAAAAGTCATCATTCCTAAATCTTAGAAAGCGACTGGATCAAATTCTCTGTTAAAGAAGAACTCACCCTCCTTGCGCTTCCTTTTTCATGATACCTGCAGCAGAGTGCCCTAAATACTTTTCTATAAAATGATGACATGCGTATAAAACTGGCGTCAACAATATTGCCATGCCGCCTTTATAGATATAATTAACAGTCCCTATCGCCAATACCCTTGTCAAATCCCAGTCTGAGCCTATCCAAAATGCAATCAACAGAACGATGTAACTATCAACTAGCTGAGAAATCAAAGTAGATCCTGTAGCCCTCATCCAAATATATCTTTCACCAGTCATTGACTTAATTTTATGAAAAACCGCTACATCTAATATTTGGCCAAATAAAAAGGCCACCATTGATCCAACTATGATCCACAATCCCTGACCCATGACCTTATTAAAAGACAAATCCATGTCAACAATACTTTTGGAGGTGTCAACTGAAAGTCCGCTCTGAAACTGCCACCAATCATTAGGGGGTAAGGCGATAGCACCGTAAATCATTAAAAAAGCATAAACAACGATACAAATAGCTAGATAGGAAAGAAATCGAACAGCTTTAGGCCCATAATACTCATTTATCATATCCGTCATGATAAATACAATCGGCCATAAAATAGCCCCAGCAGTGAGATTTAAGCCGAGACCGTCTACACCAAAAAGCTTTAAATTCAGAGATGGGTATCCAAAAAGTTTTTCAAAAGAAAATATTTTTCCTCCCACAAACTCAGCTACTATCGTATTACCTATGAAAAAAGCTGAAAGAATGACAAAAAGTATAATTCCCCTATTTTTTAGAATTGTGTTTACCGCCATTTTTTAATTAAATTTTAATATCAAAAGTTAACTTTTGATATTAAAAAAAGTTTAAAGTTCATAATTCGGTTTGATAGAATGTACCCTGTCTGATCCGTCATAAAAATTACGGATTATAGCGACAACTTCTGCAGGATCATCAGTGATAGGTAGTAGATCCATATCCTTTGCTGAGATGTTATTTGACTGAGTCAACATGACATCAAATATCCACTTTTTAAGTCCTGCCCAGTATTCTGTACCTACTAAGATTATTGGAACCCTGCTAATTTTATTGGTTTGGATTAATGTAATTACCTCAAAAAGTTCATCAAGGGTACCAAATCCTCCCGGACATACAATAAATGCCTGAGCATATTTTACGAACATTACCTTCCTTACAAAGAAATACCTGTGGTGTAATATTCTTGATGGCTCAATGTATGGATTATTAAATTGTTCAAATGGAAGATCTATGTTCAGACCTACGGAAAGTCCTCCCTGAAGATAAGCCCCTTTATTTGCCGCTTCCATTATACCCGGTCCACCACCTGTGATGACTCCAAAACCTTCTTCAGTACATTTTATTGCTATGTCAGTCGCCAGTTGGTAATATTTATCATCAGGTTTTGCTCTGGCAGATCCAAAAATAGATATACAAGGATCCAGTTTATTGAGTATTTCAAATCCATCCACCAATTCTGCAATAACTTTAAACATTGTCCAGGAGTTTTCACCTTTGATTTCACTCCATTTTTTTATTTCTCTGTGGACATGTTCATCTAAGTCCCCAATTTCCTTTTCACTCATATTAATTCTATTGAACCTTTAAAAATTATTAAATAAAAAAACCTTCCATTTGAACTGGTCAAAAGAAAGGTTTAATAATTTGACCATTATTTTTTACACTAACTCTCCTTTATATTTTTCAAATTCTTCTTTGATATATTTACTGAGTGAATTGAAGTTATCAAACTGATCAAAAATTGATAACATGGCATTGCTACTTGACGGTGTACAATAAACAAATGTTTCAACATCATTTGTTGTGATGGCATTTCCCGATAAAATAATAAGTCTTTCAACCACATTTCGCAACTCCCTGATATTTCCTGTCCAATTTACTTTCTGAAGCAACTTAACCGCTCCCGCTTCTATTTTTTTATGTGGTACATTATATTCGTCACAAACCATTCCTATAAAATATTTTATAAGTTCAGGAATATCTTCAACTCTTTCATTGAGGGAAGGAACTTTTATTATAATTACAGCCAGTCTATGATAAAGGTCTTCTCTGAAGTTACCTTTTTCTATCTCAGCTCTCAAGTCTTTATTGGTGGCAGCAATTACACGAACATCTACAGTTAAATCTTTTTCACCACCTACCCTTGTGATTTTATGTTCTTGTAGAGCACGTAAAACCTTTGCCTGAGCCGACATGCTCATATCTCCAATCTCATCCAGAAAAAGCGTACCTCCGTGAGCTTGTTCAAATTTACCCAAACGCTGTTTAATAGCCGATGTAAAGGACCCCTTTTCATGTCCGAATAACTCAGATTCGATCAGTTCAGAAGGGATTGCTGCACAATTCACTTCAACTATTGGGTAGTCTCTCCTTTTACTTAAGTGATGTATCCATCTGGCTACGAGCTCTTTACCTGTTCCGTTTTGTCCAGTTATAAGAACCCTGGCATCAGTAGGCGCCACCTTTTCTATGGTTGAGTTGATCAGGTTCATGATGGCAGATTCGCCGATCATTTCCTGAACTTTGGAATTAGTAACCTTTTTCTGGAGAACTTTTTTTTCGGTAATGAGGCTTGATTTGTCCAAAGCATTACGTAAAGTTATAAGGAGGCGGTTCAAATCAGGTGGCTTTTGTATAAAATCAAATGCACCCTTTTTTACTGCTTCTACCGCTGTATCAATATTTCCGTGTCCTGAAACCATGACAACAGGAGTATCCGGCGAAATATTCTGTATTTTCTCAATGGCCTCCATGCCATCCATCCTCGGCATCTTGATATCAAGGATGATGACATCGTAGACAGTTTGTTTGATTTTAACTATACAATCAAGACCATCGACAGCTTCATCTATCTCATATTTTTCAAATTCCAGAATGTCCCGCAGTGTTTTTCGTATACTTTTATCATCATCAACAATCAGAATTTTTGCCATGCTATTTATTTCTATGTTTAATATTTATTAATTTTTGATGACTATTGCGAATACAGCACCAAACTAAATCAGGGCGTAAATATATACGTTTTATTTGTAATAAGTAATAAATGGGCGTTCAATTTTATAAATATTATTTTTTTTTATAATTTGTTGTAATTTATCTTTTTCAACTTTATCTTTGGCCTGTTTTATTAAATCTTGAAAAAATGCAAAAAACAAACCTTGCTGTAATTATAGGCGGAAAATCACCCGAACACACTATTTCCCTTCGTTCTGGCAGGAGTGTCGTTGAGGCACTTGATAAAAAAAAATATGATATTACCGTTTTAGGAATTGATACTCAAGGCAAATGGTATCTTCAGGATACATCTGATTTTCTTCTCCATGCTGAAGATAATTCTTTGATTGCATTGAAACCTTCCGAAACTCGTGTGTTTTTAGAAACTGATGGTAAAAAAACATTACTTCTTAACAGAAAAACTAACAAAAAATTAAAAAAAATTGATGTAGCATTTCCTGTACTTCATGGAGCATATGGAGAAGACGGCGTTATCCAGGGATTATTCAGAACAGTAAACTTAGCCTTTGTAGGAGTTGACCTGATGACTTCAGCAGTTGGCATGGATAAAGATATAGCTAAAAGACTTTGGAGGGATGCCGGTATTCCAATAGCAGCATTTGTTGTAGTGGATCAAAGTAATAAAAATAAAATCAATTACGATAATATTGTAAAAAAACTTGGATTGCCTATGTTTGTAAAGCCTGCAAATGCCGGCTCATCAGTTGGTGTCCACAAAGTCACCAATAAAGAAGAATTCAAAGCAGCTATTAATGATGGTTTTTTATATGACAGGAAACTTCTGATTGAAGAAGCTATCACAGGTATCGAAGTTGAATGCGCTGTTTTAGGTAATGAATTTCCTAAACCTTCTGTAATAGGCGGCATTATGCCCACAGATGAGTTTTATTCTTATGATGCGAAATATATCAGCAGTTCAGGAGCAAAACTCATGATTCCGGCACCGATCACTCCTGTTGTTTCTCTGTATATTCAGAAAATGGCCATTAAAGCATTCAAATGTATTGGAGCCGAAGGACTTTCGAGGGTAGATTTTTTCTTAAAATCTGACAACACTGTTGTGATCAATGAGATAAATACGTTGCCTGGATTTACAAACATTTCCATGTATCCAAAACTATGGGAAGCAACAGGAATTCCTTATCCGCAACTTTTGGATATGTTAATAGATTTTGGGATAAAAAGACATAAACAGATAAAAAAAATAAAAACGACGTGGTAATTTTGTCAAAAAAAACTAAGTTGCAAAAATTTAGTTTTAACTAAATTATCAGAAATATCGTAACATTTCATTTCGAAGATTCATTGCTTTCTCTCTGACATCATTTTGAAAGTTTAAATCTTTTCCAGCGTAAATAATTTCTCTGGAAGAATTTAGAAGCAAGCCAATATCATCATTTTTACCATTAGTTACCACAGAATGTAACTCTCCTCCCTGTGCACCCACTCCAGGCACTAAAAAAAAATAGTCTTTTGCCATCTTGCGAATTTCAGCAAATTTTTCGGGATGAGTGGCACCTATCACATACATAAGATTTTCAGGGCTACCCCAATTTTGAGATTTTTCAATGACTACCTGGTATAATGGTTTGACGTCATTACTTTGTAACATTTGAAAATCATTGCTACCCGTATTGCTGGTAAGTCCAAGTAAAATTACCCATTTATTTTTAAATTCAAGAAAAGGTGCCACAGAGTCTTCACCCATATAAGGTGCTACAGTAACTGAATCAAAGTCAAAGAATTCAAAAAAAGTTTTGGCATACATTTTACTGGTATTGCCTATATCACCACGCTTCGCATCGGCAATAGTAAATATATCAGATGGGATATAATCCATCGTTTTTTCAAGCGATTTCCACCCGCTTGGGCCTAAAGACTCATAAAAAGCGAGATTAGGTTTATATGCTATACAAAGATCGTGCGTAGCGTCGATGATTGATTTATTAAATTCAAACACTGGATCGTCCGACTTTTTTAGATGTTCCGGTATTTTATTTAAATCCGTGTCTAAACCTATGCAAAGAAAAGACGATTTAGCCTTAATATTTGAAATAAGTTCCTGCTTTGTCATGTAGTAAAAAAACCATTGATTGCCTCAACCGATTTTATTTCAGGAAGTCTTGATATGATGGCCTGTTCGACACCTGCACGCATTGTCATAGCTGACATGGAACAGTGCTCACAATTACCCATCCATCTTATCTTTACAATGTTGTCTTCGGTAACCTCTACAAGTTCAATGTTACCTCCATCAACCGCAAGGTGAGGTCTAATCTCATCTAGGGCTATATTTACTCTTCTGAATAAATCTGTTGTATCTTGTGTGAACATATGTCAAAGGTAGTAATTAATGCATTTCTTATACTAAAACATAACAATAAAATCTCAGAATTGATTAAAATGTAGAACATCAATATTGCAAAAACGGATTTATTAATGTTCAACTTTGACTATTCTGGTCGGTTCGTAAAGCTCGTGTCTCAATTTTACTTGATTAACTACCTTCATTGCAAAATTTTTGAAAGTAGAGGAGAGGAAATGATCTTTATCAGTTGCCGCAGGTATCCCCGAGTCTCCTGCTTCTCTTACGCTCTGCACAATTGGGATCTGAGCCAATAGTTCGGCCTCAGCCATTGAAGCCAATCTTGATCCTCCACCTTTTCCAAAAAGAAAATATTTATTTTCAGGTAGCTCTTCAGGAGTAAACCAACTCATATTTTCCACAATACCGAGTATAGGCACATTTACATTGGGAAGAAGGAACATGTTCATAGCTTTGACTGCATCAATCACAGATACTTCCTGTGGCGTCGTCACCATGATAGCCCCTGTAACAGGAATAGTTTGAACGAGAGTTAGCTGGATGTCACCCGTACCAGGTGGCAGATCTATTACCAAATAATCTAACTCCGGCCATAGACAATCCTGAATAAATTGTCGTAACAAACCACCTAAACGTGGCCCCCTTAAAACCACGGCCTGTTCAGGTTCAACAATAAATCCAATAGAAATTACATACACGCCATGTGCATACAATGGAATTATCTTATGTTTCCCGTACAACAATTCCACTTTTGGCCGTTGGCCAGATAAACCCATCATCGTTGGTATAGAAGGCCCATAAAGATCAGCATCGATGAGCCCCACCTTATATCCTTCATTTGCCATTGCTACAGCAAGATTTACAGCGACTGTTGACTTACCTACACCCCCTTTTCCAGAGGCAACAGCAATTACATTTTTGACTTGCGGAAGGACAGAATCAGGAGAAAGTTGGGTATCTGATTTTATTTTTAGGTGAATATGAACATCGGCATCCGGGTAAATTTTCTGAATTTCTTCCATACAAGCAAAATTGAGAGAAGATTTTAATTCATTATCATTTGATTTAAGAACTATTGAAAATGAGATATTATTTCCTTCTACACTAAAGTCTTCTACCATTTTGGATGCAATAATATCGGAACCTGATTTAGGGTCTTTTACCTTTCTTAGTGCACCTAGTACTTCGTTATGGTCAATCATACTGTTTATTTTTCCACTCTATATAAGGTTAATAACTTGTCAATTGTTCAATCTATTTGACAGAATAATCTGAATATTTCTATTTTTGCCTTTAAAGTTGCATTAAGACTATTTATCTTCATGAACATATACAGAAACATTAAGGATCTTCCTGCATTCGAAAATGCTGTAATAACAATCGGCTCTTTTGATGGTGTACATACCGGGCATCAAAAAATCTTATCAAGGGTAAAAGCACTTGCTGATGAAATAGATGGTGAAAGTGTAGTAATAACATTTTACCCGCATCCTCGCAAAATTATTGACCCAGGCGATCAGGATTTGAATGTATTAAATACTCTGGATGAAAAAATAGTTCATTTAAAATCACTGGGAATAAACAATGTAGTAGTTGTTCCTTTTACATTTGAATTTTCAAGACTTTCTCCGAGAGAATATATCGAGAGTTTCATCATTGAATGCTTTCATCCCAGTTATATCGTTATTGGATACGATCATAAATTTGGCCTCAACAGATCGGGAGATCTTAACTTATTTCGTGAATATGAAAAGAATGGAATTTTTAAGGTCGTCGAAATACCAAAACAGGAAATCGAAGATATAGCTGTCAGTAGTACCAAAATCAGAAGGGCCCTGAAATCCGGTAATATTGATGAAGCAAACCTCTTTTTAAACCACCCTTATATACTTTCTGGTAAAGTAGTGCATGGAGATAAACTAGGTACAAAATTGGGCTATCCTACCGCAAACCTGTTTATCTCAGAAAAAGAAAAATTAATTCCTGTTGAAGGTGTATATGCAGTACAATCAGATATTGAAGGGCAGGTCTTTGACGGCATGATGTATATTGGGAAAAGACCCACAATTACTGATCTACCAGGTATAAATATTGAAATAAATATTTTTGATTTCAATCAGAATATATATGATAAAAAAATCACCATATATATTCTAAGATACTTAAGGAGTGATATCAGATTCAACAACCTTGAAGAGCTAAAAGATCAACTCAGGGTGGATGAAAAAAATGCCATCCTTGCTTTGGACGAAATAAAAAAAATTGAAAAGCCTACGCCCAAAATTACTGTGGCTATACTTAATTACAATGGCTCTGAATTATTGGAATCATATCTTCCAATGATTGAATTTTCGGCAAAAAAATATGATTTCGAAATACTTGTCATTGACAATAAGTCTGACGATTTATCAGTAGATTTTGTAAAAGAATGGTATCCTGAGATAAAAATTGTTGAATTATCAAAAAATTATGGCTTTGCTGAAGGCTATAATAAAGGTTTAAAAGACGTTTCTACTGATTACGTAGCTATTATAAATTCAGATGTATTAGTGACTGAAAACTGGCTGGACCCTATCATCGATTTATTAGAAAATGATAAAGACATTGGGGTAGCTCAACCTCTGATATTATCACTGGAAGACAAATCAAAATTTGAATATGCCGGTGCGGCAGGTGGTTTTATTGATATGTTTGGCTATCCATTTTGTCGCGGAAGAATTTTTAATACCATAGAATCTAATAATAACCAATATGACAATGATGCTGATATATTTTGGGCTAGTGGAGCAGCTATGATTTGCAAAACAAAAGTTTTTAAAGCTTTAGGTGGCTTTGATGGTGGATTTTTTGCTCACCAGGAAGAAATTGATATCTGCTGGAGATTCAGACAAGCGGGCTATAAAATAAAGTGTATTGCTTCGAGTAAAGTGTACCATCTCGGAGGTGGCACACTGGACTATAACGATCCTGCAAAAGATTTTTTGAATTTCAGGAATAACCTTTACCTTCTGACAAAAAATGAAAATTTGATCAATTTATTATGGTTAATACCTTCCAGGCTTATACTTGATGGCTTAGCAGGATTAAAGTTTCTAATTGAAGGTAAGCCCAAATCTATGGCAGCAGTCATTAAGGCACACTTTTCATTTTACTTGCATTTGCCACTTGTATTGGAACGCAGAAATAAAGAGCAAAACCTGATCTACCGAAATAAAATAAACAAACCTGATCTTTTTGGGGTGTATTATGGTTCGATAGTTTGGAAATACTTTGCAGAAGGTGTGAAAAAGTATAGTGATTTGAAATTTTGATAAATTGAAGCTAAAAGATCTCAAAATATTATATGAAGATGATCATATCATCGCCATTGACAAACCATCAGGAATACTAACAATTCCAGACAGGTTCAATCCTGATTTGATCAATATAGTTTCAGTGCTGAAGTCTGAATACCCTGATATCATTCCCGTACATCGTTTAGATAAATTTACAAGTGGGGTTAATCTATTTGCAAAAGATGCAGAAACACATAGATTGCTTTCAATAGCTTTTGAATCCCGTGATATTGAAAAATATTACTATGCTTTAGTTGACGGTATTCCTTCTCCTGAAAGTGGTAGGATTGATGTGCCACTATGCGAATCAACTGTTACAAGGGGCAAAATGCTCGCCCATAAGAGGGGGAAAGAATCACTTACAGATTACAAGATTGTAAAAAAATTCCGTACTTTTTCACTGATGTATATTCGTTTGCACACCGGAAGAATGCATCAGATAAGGGTACATATGCAATATTTAGGAAACCCGCTCATTGTGGACCCGCTTTACGGTAATCGAAATCAATTTTTTTTATCTGAAATTAAACAAAAGAAATTTAATACGGGAAAAGGTATCGAAGAAAGACCAATATTGATCAGACAACCTCTACATGCTGAAAAATTAATTTTCACACACCCATATAAAAGTGAAAAAATACAAATTACATCAATTATGCCGAGAGATATGAAAGCTGTAATTAATCAAATGGAAAAATGGATAAGATAATCACTTGATTTAATAGATTCCTTTACTTTAACAAAATAAGAATAATTCCTATTAAGGCCGGCAAACCCTGGATATAAAATATTCTGGCAGATACTGAATACCATCCGTAAATACCTGCTGTTAAAACACATCCAAGGAAAAACAAACCTACATTGTCCGCCCAAACAATATCTCCAATCAGTAACGACCAAAAAAGGCCTGCTGCAAGAAATCCATTATACAAACCCTGATTTGCTGCAAGAACTTTTGTTTTTTCAAAAAGGTCCGGACTTAACATTTTAAAAGTCTTTTTGCCTGCAGTAGTCCAGGCAAACATTTCAAGCCATAAAAAGTATAAGTGCAACAAAATAACTACAACAACTAAGATATCTACCAATATATTCATCTCCAAAAATTTTATTTTTCGGTAAAAATAATAATTGAAATCATTTTTTGGCATGGTATTGGATATTTATAATCCGAGATTGAGTTTTTGAGTAATTAATTAAGCAAATTGTTTACTCGGGACCGGTTCTGTAGGGAGAATCGGTCTTTTTTTTTCTCTACATTTCACCTTCCATTTCAAAAGACAAATTTTCCCATTCAAGCATTTTGGTTTCAAGCGTATCCTGAAGTGCTTTGTATTTTTTATTAGTTTCCATAAAATGTGGATCCTGATAAAAATTTGGGTCTGCCAGTTTCATCTCTAATAGGCCTATATCATTTTCTAATTTTGAAATATCTCTTTCCAATAACTGAATCTGCTTTTTAAGCCTTCTTAAGTCTTCAGAATCTATCTTTTTCATAACTGAAAATTCAGCCCCATTGTTAAAAACAGGAACCGATTTTTGAAGTTCAACAGATCGCATATTGTCCATCTTCTTTTTATCCAAAAAATACTCTATATCTCCAAGAAACTCATGCGTCGATCCATCTTTGAATTCGAGAACTTTGTGCGTTAAACCTGAGAGAAATTCCCTATCATGAGAGATTAATAGTAAAGTTCCCCCATACTCTTTCAATGCATTTTTAAGTATTTCTTTGCTGTATATATCAAGATGGTTAGTAGGCTCATCAAGAATGAGAAAATTACATGGCTTCATGATGAGCGATGCCATAGCAAGTCTGGCCCTCTCCCCTCCCGACAATACAAATACTTTTTTATCAACGTCATCACCCGAAAATAGAAATGAACCTAAAATGTTTCTGATTCTGGATCGAATTTCTTCAGGAGCTCTATCTTCCATTATTTGCATCACTGTACTCTTCAGGTCCAACAATTCAGATTGGTTTTGTGCGTAATAGGACAAATGCATATTGGACCCTTCTTCGACTTTGCCTGATGAAGGTGTCAACAATCCGGCAATAATTTTTGCCATAGTAGTTTTACCTTGTCCGTTCTGACCTACAAAAGCGACTCTTTCACCTCGTTCAATGGTGATATAAATATTGTTGAATACATTTTTTTCATCAAATGATTTAGAAATATTTACCGTTCTAATAACATCTCTCCCTGATCGTGGCACTTCTGCAAATCTGATATGCATGACTTTATTGGATTCAGAAGGGGCTTCTATCCTTTCTACTTTTTCCAATTGTTTCTGCATACTTTGGGCCATTTTGGTTTTAGTGGCTTTTGCCATAAACCTATTGATGGTCTTTTCCTTTTGAGATATATCACGCTGTTGGTTTTCATAAGCAGAAATCTGAATAACTCGTTGTTTTTCTTTCTCTTCCAAAAACTTACTGTACTTTAACTTATAGTCATAAATATCTCCTGTTTCCACTTCAATAATACGGTTGCAAACATTTTCAAGAAACTGAATGTCGTGAGATATCACTATGACAGTACCAGGATATTCGACAAGATAGTTTTCAAGCCAAATAATTGATTCAATATCCAAATGGTTGGTGGGTTCATCCAGCATAAGTAAGTCCGGACTTCTCAATAAGAGCTTTGCCAACTCTATCCGCATTTTCCAACCTCCGCTAAATTCTGAAACTTGCCTAGCAAAATCTACATCGGTAAAACCCAGACCTTTTAATATTTTCATGGTCTCAACCTCAAGTGTTGAAATATTAAAATGCTCTAATCTTCCTGTTAGGTTTGCCAGATCTTCCAGCAACCTGCTGTAGGAGTCAGATTCATAATCAGTACGTTCTCCAAGTTCTACATTTAGTTGGTCGAGTTGTATTTGAAGTTCTAAAGCTTCTTCATGACAAGACATAGCTTCGTCTATCACAGTCATAGATTCATTTAGTTCAAACTCTTGCCTTAGATAACCAATAGTAGTCTTTGATGGGAATTCTAAAAATCCATCATCAGCCTTGCTTTGTCCGGCAATTATTTTTAACAGAGTGGATTTTCCTGCGCCATTTCTTCCGATAAGCCCAATTCTTTCTTTAGGACTGATCATAAAGCTCACATCATCCAAAAGGATTCGCTCTCCGTACTTTACCGAAATATCCCTTACGTAATACATATATTGTTGTTTGAATCACAGGTAAAAATTAAGCTATTTTACCATAAAAGCCGCAAAAGTATACAAAACATCAGACATATTTTGTTAGATTATTGAAATACCTGATTATGATGTTCTTATTTCTAATATATAGCTTTAATTTGAGTAACTTTGAAACCAACTTAATAGTAATGTCCAAAAAAAATGTTAGAGAAATATAGTTAAACCTTCTATTTAATATTTTATTCATTGTTAATATGTAATTTAGGTATTAGTCAAAACAATAGTCTAAATTAAATAAATAATAAGGCCTATGATAAATTTTATATTTTTTGGGGATGGAATACAGCAGTTTATAGTAAATCAGATATACACTTCACTGGAACAAATTATGACTTCACGCTTAAAAAAGTAATAGCAGATGATAGACAGAGTCCCTTCAATCCAAAAATTTATTTTAACCCCACAAAACTCACAATACCTCAATACAATTTCAGAGTTGGGTATTTTATAAATGAAAAATATAATATTTCAATAGGTGTGGACCATATGAAGTATGTTGTCCGACAGTACCAATCAGTATTAATAAATGGTAGTATCGCACTTTCCGGTACAAAATATGATAAGAATTATTCTCATGAAGAAATTATCATACAAAAGGGGTTTCTCCAATTGGAACATACGGATGGACTAAACTATGTCAATGCTGATTTCCGTCGTCTGGATGAATTAGTAAGTTGGAAATTCATTTCACTAAATATAACTGAAGTTGCAGGTGTTGGATTTTTAGTGCCAAGGACAGACGCATCATTACTCAATTTTGATCGAAATGACAAATTTCACATCGCCGGATATGGGTTGAATGCCATGCTCAGCTTAAATATCAGGTTTGGAAAAAACTTTTTTATTCAATCTGAGTATAAAATGGGATATATATCAATGCAAGATATTAGAACTTCAAAGTACAGAGAAGACTTTGCAAGTCAAAACTTTTTATTTCATCAGTATAATGTGGTATTTGGAAGTCATTTCAGATTATGAATATTCATTTCATTTCTGTTATTACAATTTTCAGTTCAGACTTACGGCATCCGGTATTTGGGCGATAACAGTATAAGTATTTCCTTTATTATCCAGTACTGTTTGCCATAGGACAAATGGTCTTACTTTAAAAAGATAATTGGCATCCATATCATCTACGAGCCATGAAGAATCCGTCATCTCTTCACTCAACTGTCCTTCTGACCATCCACTATAACCTATAAAAAATTTTATATTTTTGTCTTTAATTACGCCAGTTTCCATAAGAAATTTTAGTTTTTCAAAGTCACCCCCCCAATACACCCCAGGCGATACTTCAAGGCTATTATCCAGCATATCTCCCACATTGTGTAAGTAGTGTAAACTATCTGCCGCTACAGGACCACCCACGTGTACCGGTGCTTTAGACTCTGGAAAGTTGGCAAGCAAGTCATTTATTTTTATGTCCAACGTTTTATTGAGTATGAAACCGGTCGTACCATGATTTCCATGTTCACAAATAAGTATAACTGCCCTTTTAAAATTAGGATCAATCATAAATGGCTCAGCAACTAATATTTTACCTGCTTTTATCTGCATAATATCAAAGTGTTATAGTTTCGACAGACCGATCCACTTTTTTGATCAATCCTGATAAAACCTTACCTGAACCACCAACTTCAATAAAGGAATTAATACCATTGACCATCATATTCTCAATTGTTTCAGTCCATTTTACAGCTCCTGTCAATTGAGCGATAAGGTTCAACTTTATTTTTTCAGGATCCAATTGGGGAAGAGCATTTATATTCTGGTAAACCGGGCACTTGGGTTGATTAAAAAAGGTATTATTTATAGCTTTTGCCAGTTCGGCACGAGCCGGCTCCATCAATGGGCTATGAAATGCCCCTCCTACCTCCAATTGAATAGCTCGTTTGGCACCAGCCTCCATTAGTTTTTCCATTCCTTCTTTTACGCCTTTTATTGAGCCTGAAATAACTATCTGCCCAGGGCAGTTAAAATTTGCGGCAACAACTACTTCATCTATAGAAGCACATATTTCTTTAACCAAAATATCATCAATTCCTAAAATAGCAGCCATTGTTCCCCGATTTGACTCACAGGCTAATTGCATCGCTAAAGCCCTGGTATAAACAAGTTTGAGCCCATCTTCAAAGGAAAGTGTACCGTTTGCCACTAACGCAGAAAACTCACCTAATGAATGTCCTGCGACTGCTTGGGGAGAACCACTGCCTCTTGCTTTTAATGTAGCTATTGAATGGACAAATAAGGCTGGTTGGGTTACTTTTGTTTGCTTTAGTTCTTCAGTTGACCCATAAAACATGATTTTAGACAATTCAAAACCAAGAATTTCATCAGCCATTAAAAAAATGTCTTTGGCCACCTCGCTGCTATCAAAAATATCGAGGCCCATTCCTTCAAACTGTGCTCCCTGTCCGGGAAAAACAAAAGCAGTCATAACGTTATCTGAGTTTTGCAGTAATTAAACTTAAAAATTCATTCCTGGTTTCTATATTTCTAAATGCTCCTGTAAAAGCTGAAGTTGTAGTTGAAGAATTTTGTTTTTGTACCCCTCTCATCATCATACACATATGAGACGCTTCTATAACTACTGCTACTCCCAATGGTTTTAACGAATCATCGATTGAATGCAAAATTTCGTGCGTCATCCGTTCTTGTACCTGCAATCTGCGAGCATAAACATCTACAATTCTGGGTATTTTGCTCAAGCCAACTACATACCCGTTAGGAATATAAGCTACGTGCGCCTTCCCATAAAAAGGGAGAAGGTGATGCTCGCACAATGAATAAACTTCAATATCCTTAACTACTACCATTTCACTGTAATCTTCTTTAAAAAGAGCAGATTTTAAAATTTCTGACGCATCCTGTTGATAACCTTGGGTAAGAAACTGCATTGCTTTGGCCGCTCGTTCAGGTGTCTTGGCCAAGCCATCTCTATCTATGGATTCACCTAGGCCAATTAATATTTCACTAAAACTTTTTTTAATTGCATCAGTGGTTTCAGGATTATATATATCGTTTTTTTTATAAGCCATACTTTTATTATTCTCCGTAATATTCAGCATAAATTGTATCAGTCTCCTGAAGTTTTACGCAGTGCAATTCACAAGATTTTATATGTGGAACGAGTTGTTGCCAGATTATCAATGCCATATTTTCAGTGGTTGGCATCAGACCTTCCGGGATAAAATCGACATCCATATTAAGGTTTGAGTGATCTAATATATCTGTAACATATTCCCTTATAATTTTGCTCAGTTTCTTAGCATCAAAAACAAAACCAATCATTGGATCCGGCACACCTTTGACTGTAACAAATAAGGTATAGTTATGCCCATGCCAATTTTTATTTGCGCATTTACCGAAATAGTCATAGTTTTCTTGTTCTGACCAGCTATTTATCCACAGCTTGTGGGCTGCATTAAACTTTTCTACTCTCGTTAGATATACGATAGCCATAAGATCTCTATCAAAATTGGCCGCAAAGGTACAACAAAATAACAAACATTAAATCCATTAAATTTTATAATTAATATTAATTGGGACAAAATATTGTTGTCTTTCAATATTATCATGGATTTCATCAAAGCTGTGTGTGAAGTCTACAGGATCCAATAATCCTATGATCTTTATCAAAGTTTTCTGGATAGCCATGCCCTTATATCCAGATAAAGAATAGACCTCCTTTCAAAAATATCGGACTCAATAATTTTAAGTTCGCTATAAAAATCAATAGCAAGTTTTTTCTTTTCACTTACCGGTATTTTAACAGCTTTTTGAAAAAATTTTAATGTTGCCGTCTGCAATTTATTTTTTTCTTCCATTTTATTGAAAAACTGTTTAGCACCTTTAACAAGATAATCCATGATTTCATAGTTGCCCGCATCGTAATGCGCCATCAGAAACATAAGCTGACTGTAGCCTTGAATATCTTCCCTTAATGAACCTACTTCCATCTGGAATATCTGATTTAAGTATTTGATCGCTGTAGAATGATCACCAGCCATAAGATGCATCCATGCAATTTTGAAATAAAACACAAGGATCCTATGTGCGTCGAGCTTCAATTTGTACCTCTGGATCCGTTTTAGTGAAGATGGAATAATAGAAAGTCCTTCTTTATAAGTACCATGCAGAAAATGAAAATTTAATCTTCCGTAATGGACATACAAAAATGAGATAATTTGAGAATTATTATTAAAATGAATATAATTTTCTTCTCTGAATTTTTCAAGCTCAAAAAGGTACTTGTTATACTTTTCTTTATTCTGCAGATTGTATGAGCAAGTCAGAAGATAATGATACCCTCTCATATAAAGATCCGGATCATCATCGATTAATTGAGGTTTGGAGTCGAAGAGTTCAACCCACTTTTCTGCATTTAGAAGACAGTTTTCAAAATCAAGACATATATAATAATACCAAACCAAAGATTGGTACAGATAAATTTTTTCGTGATAAGCTATACCTCCCGAAGTATTGTATTCCCTAATCCATGTATACTTATAAGTAAAATCATCAAGTTCAGCAATGTTTTTTACATGACCATGTTTGACATAATGACTGTGCAAAAGGATTCTGATATTAGAAAGACGCGCAATATTATCTATACTTTGAATCTTTGCATCACACTTGGCTATTAGCTCAGGTACCATATCCGGGCCACTGCGGGTAATATGCCGTGACTCAATATTTTTTTCAGTTTCCAAAATAGCAAGAAAGAGGATATCATTATCTGAATTTTCAGCCAAAATTTTAGCCTTATCCAATATTTTTAATGATTGAAGATATAAACCTTTGCCATACAGGATATCAACATAGTCAAGATATTCTCTTAGTTGAATATCTGTTTTTTTTTGAATATGAATCATTCTAAGGCTTACCATAAGTTGTTTATATAGGTGCCGCTTGAGATTGGAATATTGATTCTTATCTACTCCTTTTAGTTTTGAAAGTACTAAATTTTCATTAACTTCCTTTTGCTTATCTATCAAATCAAACAGCTGCATATACTTTAATGTATCTCCATCTTGTATCCTAGAAGTGTAAAATGTAAAATTACGTTTCTCAGACTTTGTTAATGACTTAACTAATTGGAACAGTTGATCTGATTGCGATATAGGCATAACAATAATTATTTAACTAACTCCATGTAATACAATTAATTACGTAAATGCTGATATTCCTGAAAATAACAAAAAGTACTAATTTGTCATGCAGGAAGTTGTAAATATAATATAAAATTGTAGTTAATTTGTGATTCTGCGCAAATTAATTTTAATTTGATTTTTAGAATAAATAATCGGTTTCTTTATGCAAAATGGTGAAAGTGAACAAGGACTGTATTTGCCACAACTGGAAAAAGATGCTTGTGGTATTGGACTAATTGCCAATCTCCGTGCTGAAAAATCATTCAAAATAGTAAGTGATGCGCTCACCATGCTCGAAAATATGGAACACAGGGGAGCATGTGGATGCGAAGAAAATACAGGAGATGGAGCAGGTATTTTAACTCAAATACCTCATCTTTTTTTTAAAAATCATGCAGAATCAACAGGAAATAAATTACCAGAAAATGGACATTATGCTGTAGGATTTACTTTCATGCCGAAAGATAATAAGCTCTCTACCAGTATAATATCTATTATTAAAAACATTTTGGTTTCACATGATTTCAGAGTGCTTTTCATCAGAGATGTACCCACAGATAACAGTATGCTTGGCCAAGGTGCACTTGATACTGAGCCTAATATGATACAGATATTTGTCGCGCCATTAGATATTAAGATCGTTAGACAAAATATGGAAAGAAGACTCTATGTCATCAGAAATCATATTGTAAGAGAAGTTGTAAAAACCTTTCCTGAACTAAAAGAAGTTTTTTATTTTCCCTCATTTTCATCTCAAACCATAATCTATAAAGGACAACTTAGGGCTATACAAATCAGAAAATATTTTAAAGATTTATTAGATGAAAATTATACGTCGGCAATTGCTTTAGTTCATTCACGTTTTTCAACCAATACTGTACCTAGGTGGAAATTGGCTCAGCCATTCAGATGTATTGCGCACAATGGAGAAATAAATACTGTTCAGGGAAATGTAAACTGGTGGACAGCCCGTGAAAAAGAGTTGGTCTCGGACGTGTATTCAAAAGAAGATTTTAACCATTTATTGCCTGTGTGCAGTCCTACCCTTTCAGATTCTGGAAATTTTGATGCAGTGCTGGAATTTCTATTCAGAAACGGCTACAGCATGCCCCATGCGTTAATGATGATGGTGCCTGAAGCATTTCAGAATGATGAAGGCATGGAAAAATATAAGAAAGACTTTTATAGTCACAACGAACCCTTGATGGAGCCTTGGGATGGTCCCGCATCTATTTGTTTTTCTGATGGTATTGTGGTTGGCGCAACCGTAGATAGAAATGGTTTAAGACCTTCAAAATATTGTCTGACAAATGATGACAGAATCATTCTCGCTTCGGAATCAGGCGTTTTGGAAATACCACAGGAAAATGTGATTTTTAAAGGAAATCTATCTCCTGGAAAAATCCTGATAGCAGATCTTGATACTGGAAGAATCGTAGGTGATGAAGAATTAAAATCAATCATTTGTCAAAGATACCCATATAGTAAATGGAATGAGCAATACAGAGTATGCATTAATGATATACATGCTGTTGAACTTGATTTCCTTCAGTCAGATCTACCCTTAAATATCAGAGAAATTGCAGCGGGTTATACATTAGAAGATCAGGAAATACTATTGGCATCTATGGCTGACACGGGTTATGAACCCGTCAATTCAATGGGTTCGGATATCCCCCTTGCCATTTTATCTAAACAAGCCCAACCCGTTTATAACTATTTTAAACAAGAATTTGCTCAGGTTACTAATCCTCCTATAGACCCATTGAGAGAAAAGTTTTTTATGACATTGCAGTGCTATCTGGGGAGCATGGGCGATATTCTTCATATTAAAGGGGAAAATGCAAAACAAATTTTATTAAATGGACCGGTACTTTCTCAACATGAATATAACAAAGTATTGGCAAGTGAACAATATGGCTTCAAAACGGACAATATTCTGGCACTATTTAATGCAACAGATTCATCAAATCTTCAATCATCTATTGAAGCAAAATGCATAGAAGCTGAAAGTAAAGTCAAAAATGGATGTAATATTCTTATCATTCAAAATACAGAAATTTCCCAATCAGTTGCAGCCATTCCTTCTTTGCTGATGACAGGCGCAGTACATCATCATTTGATCCAAAGTGGCCTAAGACGCAGAGTATCAATAGTATTAAACAGTAATGATATTATAGAAGCACACCATGTAGCCTGTCTTCTGTCCTTTGGCGCAGATGCTGTCTATCCATCACTTACAATAGAATGTATAAAGTCTATCTCCGAAAATAATGGCAAAGACCCAGGTAAAGCAGCAAAAAATCTTATAAAAGCAATGGATGCAGGGCTTTTAAAAATAATGTCAAAATTGGGAATTTCCACAGTAAATTCTTATAAAGCCGCACAAACTTTTGAAGCACTTGGGATACACAAGGAAGTAATGAATGTTTGCTTCAAAGGTGCCGTATCCAGAATTGGAGGAATGACTTTTGAAATGCTTGCCAAAGAACAACTTCACAAACACAATCTTGCATTTTCATTTAAAAATGAGACTGAGCTACCCGAATCGGGTCGATACCAGTGGAAACAAAGAGGAGAACACCACCTCTTTAACCCCACTTCCGTACATCTTTTACAACATGCCACAAAAACAGGAAGCTACGAGACGTTCAAAAAATATTCAACTGAGACAAATAACCAATCAGAAAGGGCTTGTACGTTAAGGAGCCTTCTTGAGTTCAAACAAGGAAAGCCTATTGCACTTGTTGAGGTAGAACCAGTTGAGAATATAATGAGACGATTTGCAACTGGGGCTATGTCCTTCGGATCCATCTCGGCAGAAGCCCATACAACACTGGCTATTGCAATGAACAGAATAGGTGGCAAAAGCAATAGCGGAGAAGGCGGAGAAGATTCCAAACGATACAAACCGTTGGAAAATGGGGATTCTATGCGTTCCGCCATCAAACAAGTTGCTTCAGGAAGATTTGGTGTGACAATAGAGTACCTTAATAATGCGGATGAAATACAAATAAAAATAGCGCAAGGAGCAAAACCAGGCGAAGGCGGCCAACTGCCGGGACATAAGGTAGATGCAACAATAGCTCGCATTAGGCATTCAACCGAGGGTGTAGGTTTGATTTCTCCCCCTCCTCATCATGATATATACTCTATTGAAGATTTGGCTCAACTAATCTTTGATCTTAAAAACGCAAACCCTTCTGCACGTATTAGTGTCAAACTTGTAGCTAAAGCAGGGGTCGGAATTATTGCTTCAGGTGTTGCAAAAGCACACGCAGATCATATCCTGATTTCAGGCTTCGATGGAGGAACTGGTGCTTCACCTTTATCATCTATAATGCATGCGGG
>JAYTNJ010000380.1:0-9184 GCA_043748345.1 Saprospiraceae bacterium | reverse complement strand
AACTACTGGCTTTTCTTTGATTTCAGGTAAAACCCTATAATTATCAAAAATTTCTCAAAAATGGGTTTGAAAAAATAATTTTTTATCCCACATAAAATAAAACTAAATATATGATTTACATTAGTTTAAAAGAAGCACCAATTTTCTGTTTATATTTTTTCATCAGCTTGTCGAAATTAATATTTAGTTTTGAGTGTTTTTTATCTGCAAATTAATATCTGATGGGAAGATTATTACGAATATCCATTTATGCTTTGATCATTCTGGTATTATACTACCTTATGACTGCAATTATTAAGACTTACACTGATAAAAATAAAATAGAGAGTGAAAGTGGAAGCAATACTAACATAGATTTAAATGACACTTATACAGATACTCTTGCAGAAATTTCATTGGATACTAGTAATACCATATCAAATGAAGAAATTGTGGACGGCAACATTGATTATGATGCAGTAGATGAAAAAATAAAATCACTTCAGGGAAATGAAAATACAATAGTAACAAAAAAACAACCAGAAAAAATGATTGATAGTCAGGCAAAAACTGATAAAAATACTAAACCAACCAAAAAAACGGAAAACCAACCCATTAAAAATACCCCCGCAACTAAAGTAAAAGTAAAAGCAAAAGAAAAACCTGCCGAAAAACCAAATTATAATGAAGTAGGTGCAGGGGGACAATTTATAGTAATGGCTGGTAGTTATTTATTAAGAGAAAATGCTGAAAAAATGGTTAAAAAGTTAAAAAGTATGGGCTATTCAAATGCAAAAGTTATGGTATTTTCATCTTCTCAATACCATTCAGTAGTGGCAGCCCAACTTGCATCACAGATAAAAGCTCTGGAGGCTTCAGCTGATCTAAAAAGAAAAGGCATTGACAGTTTTGTAAAAACAAAATAACCATTTCAGCTTAAAATGTGCGGCAGATCATCTCTCACCAAAACTGAAAAGGAAATCGAAGCAAGGTTTCATGCTACATTTTACAGCGAAGAACTGGAAAGATATAATCCATTACCAAATTTTAATGTTGCTCCTACTCAAATGCATCCTGTCATTACTGAAAAGGATCCTAACTTTATTCATCTATTCAGATGGGGACTTATTCCGTTTTGGGCAAAAAATGTATCTATCGGATCTAAAATGATAAATGCAAGATTAGAAACACTTTTGCTCAAGCCGGTTTTTAAAAACCTCCTTTCATCAAAAAGATGTCTGGTGCCACTGGATGGTTTTTATGAATGGAAAACAGAAGGAAAAATTAAAACTCCATATAGAATTATCACAACAGACCAGTCAATTTTTTCTGTGGCTGGCCTTTATGATATATGGAAAGTACCCGATACAGGCGAAAATATCTACAGCTTTACAATAATAACACACGAGCCAAACTCTCTGATGAAAAAAATCCATGATAGAATGCCCGCGATCTTATTGCCACAAAATGAAAAATATTGGCTTGACTCAGAAATCCAGCCCAAAGAAGCATTACAACTGCTAATACCCTACCCCGCGAAAGATATGCAAGCATATGAAGTGTCTCCAAAAGTAAATAAGGTTAGCATAAATGATCCTTCACTTATTGAACCATTTAATAGCATTCCTACAGCTATTCAAACCCGTTTATTTTGATATAAAATGTTTCTTCCATCTGCCATTTTTATGGGTTTGTCGATTTTCTAAACATATCAATTCATATTATTCATTATTTCGAAACCAAATTTCAAATACTTTCGTTTTAATGCAGTTATTCAAATTTTAATTATAAAACATTTAAAATCAATTTTAAAAATGAGTATTAAAAAAACGCTTCTTTTTGGATCATTTCTCGTCATGGGCCAACTTATGTTTGCACAAACAGCTGATGAAATCATCAATAAATATTTTGAATCTACTGGCGGTCGTGATGCCTGGTCAAAAATCACCACAATGCGGTCTACCGCAAAGGTTAAAACTCAAGGGATGGAATTACCTGCAGTGATGCTATCAAAGCCGATGAAACAAAAAATGTCATTTACTTTTCAGGGTTTAGTGATAGTCCAGCCTGCTTTTGATGGCACTACCGGCTGGCAAACGAATTTTATGTCAATGAAAGCTGAAAAAATGGAGGCTGAAGACAACGCCATCACAAAAGACCAAGTAGGAGATTTCCCTGACCCATTCCTTACGTATAAAGAAAAGGGTTATACGGTAGAGTTACAAGGATCAGAAGTTGTAGAAGGTGCAGATTGTTTTAAAATAAAGCTGACTAAAAAGCCTATTATGATTGGTGGCAAAGAAGAAGAAAATTCAACCGTTTACTTTATTGATAAAGAGAACTATGTACCTATTATGGCAAAATCTGTAATAAAAAATGGTCCGGCAAAAGGAAAAACCTCTGAGTCAATTATGTCAGACTATCAGGAAGTAAATGGTCTTATGTTGCCCTTTACGATGCAACAGAAATTTGATGGGCAAACCCAGGCGACAATAACAGTTGAAAAAATAGAATTTAATGTCGAAATTGACGATAAAGAATTCGCTTTCCCTGAAGGAAAATAATTAGCCAAAAAATAATGTATATAAGTATCTGTTTTTATCCCAAAAGCAGATACTTGTTTTTTTAATTAATCCATTAAAATCAGTTAGGATGATATGATCCTTGATTCGATTGATCTAAATCCTTGATTAATTTTTATGGTGCATTCATTTTAATTTTTTAAAATCAAATAAATTAAGACATATGAAACAATTTAGTTATATTATTATTATTACTTTGATGTTTTCAGGCGTTTTGACAGCCCAAAAGCCTATTCCTCTTAAAAGTGAAGAAATTTTTGGTGCTGTGAGAGCCAGACAGATCGGACCCGCAGTAATGAGTGGTCGCGTAGTCGATCTTGAAGCACATCCCACTAATTCGAAAATATTTTATGTAGCAGCAGCCGGTGGCGGAGTATGGCAAACAAATAATAGTGGTGTTACTTTCAACCCTATCTTTGATAAGCACACCCAATGCATCGGTGCAATAGAAATGGATCCAAATGACCCTGATAAAACTATTTGGGTGGGAACGGGTGAAACATGGACTAGAAATAGTGTGAGCGTAGGTGATGGTATTTACAAAACCGCTGATGGTGGTCAAAACTGGAAGCATATGGGTTTATCTAAATCTGAAAGAATTAGCAACATCATTGTTAATCCTAAAAATTCAAATGAGGTTTATGTGGGAGTTTTAGGTGCATTATGGGGAGATAGCGATGAGAGAGGTATTTACAAGACCACGGATGGTGGAAAGACATGGAATAAGATTTTCTATATCAATGCCATGACAGGCTGCTCTGAACTGATTATGGACCCAGTAAATCCTGAAATTATGTATGCAGCCTTCTGGGAATTCAGAAGAACAGCTTTTTCTTTTAATTCAGGTGGGCTTAATTCTGCTCTCTACAAAACTAAAGACGGTGGAAAAACATGGAATAAAATTCATACTGGTTTTCCGGCAGGTAAATTGGGAAGGATAACTGTTGCTGTAGCTCCTTCGAACGCCGCAATTGTTTATGCAGTAATTGAAGCTGAAAAAGCAGAAGAGAAAGGGTTGTATAAATCAGAGGATGCAGGAGCAAACTGGAAAAAATTAAATGGTGATTTTGAATTAGTAGTGAGGCCGTTTTATTTTTCCAGACTGGTTATTGATCCTAAAAACCCTGATATTATTCTTAAAGCTGGTCTTCAGGGATATATCAGTAAAGACGGGGGGAAAACTTTCAGAAATATAGGAGGAGGCATTCACTCTGATTTTCATGATTTTATTTTTGACCCCCATGATTCAAACAAGATAGTAGTAGGAACAGATGGCGGAGTGTACAGGTCGTGGGATGCAGGTACAGTATGGGAAATGGTAAAAGGATTGCCACTTTCACAGTTTTATCACGTATCTGTGGACAATCGTAAACCGTATTGGGTATATGGAGGACTCCAGGACAATGGCTCATGGGTAGGCCCAAGCAAAAAAATCGGTGGCATCAAAAACAGTGACTGGATCTCAGTAGGTTTTGGTGATGGATTCAGAGTCTATCCGCACCCTACAGATCCTAATACAGTGTATTCGGAAATGCAGGGAGCTGAAAATATCTGGCGAGTAGATGTAGCCAAAAGTCAAGCAAAAATAATAAAGCCATATGCAGAAGAGGGCGATCCCAAATTGCGGTTCAACTGGAACGCACCTTTGAATACGAGCTTGCATAACCCTGACAGATTATATGTTGGTAGCCAATTTGTTCATGTATCAGATGATAGAGGAGAGACATGGCGTAAACTTTCGCCGGATATTACAACTAATGACCCTAAAAAGCAATTGCAGGAGGAGTCAGGTGGATTAAGTGCTGATAATTCAGGTGCTGAAAATCACTGCACAGTATTCACTATTAATGAGTCACCTATCGATAAAAACATAATTTGGGCAGGCACTGATGATGGAAATGTGCAGGTAACCATGGATGGCGGAATCTCATGGACAAACGTAACTTCAAATATTACCGGTGTACCAAAAAATACATGGACATACTTTATAGAGCCAAGTCATTACGACAAGAATTCAGCTTTTGTTGTGTTTGATGGCCATACTCAAAGTGATATGAAACCGTATGTTATGAAAACTTCTGATGCCGGTAAAACATGGAAATCGGTCATAAACGACCAAATACCTATTTATGCCAGATGTATAAAAGAAGATCCTAAAAACCCAAATCTTTTGTATTTAGGAACTGAATGGGGGCTTTATGTAAGTGTAGATGCAGGCCAAAACTGGGCTAAATTCGAAAATAATATGCCGGCAGTAGCTGTTCACTATTTAGCTATACACCCCGAGCAAAATGCCCTAATTATGGCTACACATGGAAGAGGTATTATTATCATTGATGACCTTACTCCGCTACGTGCCATTACAGAGGAAGCAATGGAAAAAGAACTTGATTTTATCACTGTTCAACCAGCAGTTATCAATGAAAGTGCATCTTTTCAAAGTTTTCCGGCGGTGGGAGAATATGTAGGAGACAACCCTACAACTTCAGCCAGAATTGTATACTTTATGAATAAAAGGCATACTTTCGGTAAAATGACAATGGAAGTATTCGATAGCGAAGGTAAAAAAATTGCAGATCTCTCACCAGGTAAAAGTAAAGGAATCAATGAAGTGCAGTGGAACTATACATTAGCGCCACCTAAAACTGCCAAAGCTAAAACATTTACTTTTGGTGCTTTTGCCGGATTGACTGTACCTGCCGGAAAGTACAATGTCAAATTGACAAAAGGCAATAAAGAGTTTAATCAGGAAATAGAAATTAAATATGATGAAAATTCCATTCATTCAGAAGCGGACAGGAAAATAAAGGATGAAAAAGGAATGGAATTGTATCGTATGAATGAAGCTCTTGCCTTTGAAGTCAATAAGCTGGATATGCTTCAGAAAAGTGCAGAAGAAATTGCCCCCTTAATAAAGGATAAAAAACTCTCAAAACAACTTAACCTTTCTGGTTATATTAAAGAAATAGAAGACCTTAGAAGCGTTATGGTGGTCACTAAAGGAGACAATTATGTAGGTGCTGCTGAGCCACAATTAAGAGAAAAAATAGCTTCTCTATATGGAGAAGTAGCCGGATATGCGGGTAAACCATCAGGTGCCCAATTATCTAATCTAGGATTATTGACTAAAAAATTGGAAGCAGCAAAAGTAAAAATTGAAGCCACAGTAAAAAAGTCAGAAACCATCAATAAACTGCTTGAAAAGGCTAAAATCAACAAAAAGATAGTTGCAAGGGAAAACCTAGGTGCTTAAATATAGTCAGAAAAAAGAGTAACTTTTTGATTATCACCAAGGTAGTAAGCCAAAGCAGAAAGAAAACCCTGTAAATTCTATAATTTATGGGGTTTTTTTCACCATATAATTAGTGGATCTTAACCTACATAACTACTCAGTAAACAAAGCACATCTTTAACAATTAGAGTAATGATAATTTCATTTCATATTATTTTTAATAAAAACAGTACAATTCTTAACTTTGATACTTATAGAATTGCTGAATCCTGGATTATATTTTTTAAGAAGTAGCAGTCAAATAAAAAAGTTGGTAATATCCCATAGATAAAAGTTAGTTTTAGAAAATAAGCTGGCCGTATTATATTTTTATTTTACAGATTTATTAGTATGACAGAAGACGAAGTCATAATTGCAGACAAAGTACCTTACGACACATATCTAGATATTGCCACTAAAGCCGCAAGATACGCTTTGCTATCTATAGGTTTTACATATAATCGTATGGAAAAAAAAACATTGCTCCCCCGTATTAATAATATTGTCAAAGGTAAAATAGCGGAAGGTCTTTTCTTTTTGTTCTGCAAAACTAATAACATAACCATTGATACAACTGAATGTACCACCCCTTTCTGGCTTCCGGATTTAAGAGATTTTTTATGGCTTGGTGGCGAATGGGATCTGAAAAATAATTACTTTTATTGTTCGGACTCTGATTTCTTATCCTTTAAATTTACGCTTTTACCTGCACTTATTCCCAATAAAACATCAACCGATCAATGGTCAAAACGAAATGTAACACTTATAGAATCTAGTAGATTTTCTGCATATTTATTTTCATTTATTAGATTATTACCGACTAATAAAGAGTACTTCACCATAGATCTTTCAAAAGATCAACTTAATTTTTTATTTTCCATTGAAGGATATTATAAACATGCGCCACATGGTGAAATGCCTTTTATGGAAAAATGGTTTTTTGACGAAATGGCTAAAAAAGGATCAGAAACCTATCTGCGTTTGCATTATTTACCTGAATTTGTCATTACTGGATGTGCTAATTCTCGCTATTGGCCTCTTTTTAAAAATACTTCATTCAATGATCCCGAAGAAAACTATAAAAACTTTACGCATACAAATTGCTGGTATGAGCCCAAAAATGAGATTTTAAAATTTCTAAATGGTACAATGGCGACAAAAATAAAAAATATGACTTGTCCGGTTTCATTGCTTCCATCATTTAATACACTAGTCAAAAAGACTAATAACTAATATAATATTCTGACACCGTCTAATATTGGTATTTAAGTGGCACAATTATTGCGTTTTAAATATATAATAATATTTTAATATAATGAATTTCAGCAAGTGGTCTAATCTTATTAAAATTATACTCCTTAAATTTGTAGAAGAAATTGAACGTCGGGTCAATGAGAAAAATGGAGTAGAAAAATCTGATACATTCAGCTCATCATTGTATACATCATTAAAGTTTATAGTGCTGGATCAGGTGGATGGGTTGGTGGATGAAATTGTAAGTTATACAAAAATACAAGTTAATGACCTATCAGAACTGATAGCAAAAAAAACTTCCATTATTCTTGCTTCTTTGGTATATGTATTAATTTTGGTTGGGCTTATTTTTCTGGCCTTTATATTTTTTGCATTAACACTAGCACTATATTTGTCAGAAATTCTGGGTAAATCCTATTATGGATTTTTAGTAACTGCGGGAATTATAATCATTATCACCATAATAATGTATTTATGGGGACATAAATCAATTGCCGGAAAAATAAAAAATCATCTTATGAAACTTGCTTAAAAACTACAAAATCAATATAATCAATAAATATCAACAGATTTAACCAATTCCTGTCCCAAAGTATCATTGATTATAGCAATGATTTTATCTTTTCCATGGAGTAGTTCTTTTTTGAGAGGAGCTGATGTAAGATAAACACTCATTGCCCCGTCCCTGAATAATATTTTGCTGGTATATCCGGAAATAATTGGCCCCATTTGTTCCTTCCATATCTCCTCTATATGTTTTGTATGATATCCTTTAGACACCCTGCTGTTGGTAGATATGTACTCGTTCAACACATCCCGGATTGATTTATCATTATGTCTTCCCATATCAGAATTAACAAAAAATGAAGTAAAGTTGTTTTGCAAGCTTAGGTGCTCCAAATAGTAAATCAAAATCTATTTTACATGGTGAGATGATAAAACAATGGATGTTTCTATTAAAATTTTAGAATTAATAAACAATATGAAACAAATTGTGTTAAAACCGCTTTATTGAATTACCAAAAACAATCATATTTATGTACTTAAAATTAATGTCTATGGTGCTTTTAAGTGCCCCAAGTTTATTCACAAGTTGTTTTAACACAAGTAAAGTGGCATCCTCATCAGACAGCGGGGTTGTCAGAAAAACTAAAGATACAATTTCATTTTATACTCTTTCAGCTACTTCCTTAGATGGCGAAGCAATTGAAATGAAAAATTTTAAAGGTAAAAAGGTTATAGTATTGAATGTAGCTTCTAAGTGCGGATATACTCCCCAGTATGCTGATTGGCAGGCATTTTATGAAAAAAATAAGGATGAGTTTGTAGTATTAGGGTTCCCTTGCAATCAGTTTTTGGGTCAGGAGCCGGGTTCTGCTGAAGAGATAGAATCATTTTGCCAAAAAAATTATGGTGTCACATTTCAGATGTTTGACAAGATTGATGTTAAAGGAGAAAATCAAAGTGCTATTTACAAATGGCTTACTGATCCCTCTAAAAATGGTTGGAACAGCGCAGAACCCAGTTGGAACTTCTCAAAATACCTAATTGATGAGAACGGTAAACTACTCAATTACTTTGGGCCAAAAATAAAACCTGATAGTCCCGAATTTATACAAGCTCTTCAATAATAAAGAAATATAATTACTAAAATCAAAATTTATTTTTGATTTTTCATGTGCATCCTAAACCCGTTACCATGAATATTTTCAATTTCTATATTGTGATCTTTGCTTAGGTACTTTCTGATTTTAGTAATAAACACGTCCATACTTCTGGCAGTGAAATAATTGTCATCTTCCCAAATTTTAGTTAAAGCTTCAGACCTCTGCAATACATCATTCATCCTGAAACAAAACAACCTAAGAAGCTGTGCTTCTTTTGGTGAAAGTTTGTCTGTGGTTCCTTCAGGTTTGTATGTAAGGATTCTGAGAGCGTAATCAAAGTGATAGTCACTGATGATAAACTCTCTTTGATTTTCAGGGTCTTCTTCAGGTTTTGATGATCGGCGCATTACTGCTTTGACTCTAAAAAGCAATTCTTCAGAGTTAAACGGCTTAGTAATATAGTCATCGGCTCCTAATTTGAAACCTTCGAG
>JAYTNJ010000379.1:0-15897 GCA_043748345.1 Saprospiraceae bacterium | reverse complement strand
TCCAAAGCTAAAATTGCTTCATCAGCTGTCTCCTGGATAACCTGTGAATAAATCATAGTAGTATTGATATCAGAATGTCCAACCAGCTTTGAAATTGATGTAACAGGAACTCCTTTAGTTATCAGTGAAGTACAAAACGTATGTCTTAAAGAATGGGAACTAATCACCTTGACACCAGCTTTAGCACATATCATATATAAAACCTTATTGAAGTAGGCTGTCTTAGCAGATATTGCTCTATATAATCCAAATTCAGTTTTAAAATCATTCTCATTTAACCATGGAAATATCAAATCATCATCGGATTTCTCAGCATATCCATTGTTCAATATTACCTCTGATGCCTGTTTTGTCAGTAAAATATTAACATTGGATTCAGTTTTGGCCGTAGTTCTGGTAAGCCTGTATGTGGTTCCTTTTACTGGATCAACACTCTCAATTATATTTGACTTGCGTAACGTAAATACATCTCCAATCCTCAATCCGGCATGCAGATTAAAAAGAACGATTTCCATCACTTTTTTTTCACTCTCATTTACTGGCTTATAACTAGTTAAAGTTGATATCTCTTGCTCTGTCAGATATTTTCTTTTACTTCCTTTTGCCGTTGGTACACTTAACTTTCCTTTACCAAACGGAAATTGAGTAATTAGATTTCTTGAAATAGCAGTATTGATAATTTTTTTAAGCTTTGCAAATCTGGTTTGGATAGTTGATGTCGTAAGACCTTCAGCTTTGAAGTGGTCATACAATTGATTTACAAATGACACATCTACAGCACTTAATTTAGCTCCAGGTCTAAAATCATTTATTGAAGCTATCAGTGTCCGATAACTGTTCATAGTACTGTCCTTTATCTTATCAGGGTTCTCCGCTATGAACATCTTTATAAACTCAATAAGGGTCAAAGGTACCACTACTAGTACATCGGGCTCTGGAGCCTCAACTTTTTTAAATACTGTATTAAATACAGCGTTTAGATCTACTGTTTCTCCAGTAGCTGTTAAACGATCAATTTCGGAACTAATATTCCTTATAGCATTTCTGATCACAACATTTAGCATCTTGTATTGACTTCCTTTTGCCATACCATTTATTGCATCCCAATCATCTTTAGGGATCTTTCTTCCAAGAGACATCTCTTTTTGCTGGGTATCGAAATATGCTACTAACATAATGGCCCCTTGGTTAGAATCTTTTCTACATAATAATCTTGCTTTTACATTCATATCTAATTTTTTTAGGTTTAAAAATTACACAGGTATTGCACAGGTAAATCCATTACTGTTTGATATCTACTGTTACGCAAAGATACGACAAATTTTTTTATTATTATAATTTATAGAATATATAATATATTATATTACAATGTATTATGTAACATTTGGTAACAAATTGTATCAAAAAAATATCAGATTGTAACAAAATTATTTTTGTTATAAAATTGCTAAATATAATCCTCCTGAGGTCACTTATTTTAATCTAAGCTCTTGATTATCAAGGGCTTTTTTTTTGTTTTGTTTCAACATCATATAATTAAGGGCATCTTTACCTTGTATTCCGCCGGTATGAATATAGCAAATAGTAGCGCCTTTCGCAAAATAATCTTTTCCTATTAAATCTATTAAACCAAAAAGCGCTTTCCCATTGTACACATGATCCAGATGGATACCTGTTTTTTTTTCAAAATCTGAAATGAAGTTCAAAAGTTTATGGTTCCATCTGGCATATCCGCCGAAATGATAATCGGAATTAACGGAAAGGGCTGATGCATTTTTACTGCCTATCAGGGATAAAATTTCAGTCTGCAAATGATCAGTTTTGAGCGATGAAAATGAAATAATGTGCGATTTTAGGTTTTCTGATGCCAATAATCCAGCCGTTGTACCCCCTGTACCGCTGGGCAAGACAATGAAATCCGGATGATTAGACATTTGTTGATGGAGTTCCGTCATCAATTCTGTTACTCCCGTGATCGCAAATTTATTGGTCCCTCCTTCAGGTATTAAGTAAGCATTGTCGTAGTCTTGAATTATATCTTTTACTACCGCTGAATCATTTTTGTTTCTGTATTCTGACCTTGGGATGGGGATCAATTCCATACCCTTACTGATACAAAATTTAAGGGTCGGATTTTCCAAGTCAATCTCTCCTCTTACTATTCCAGTACTTTTTAAACCATAAAGGCTGCAAGCTCCGGCTGTGGCAAAGAGGTGATTTGAAAAAACGCCTCCAAAAGTAATGATGGTGTCATTTTTTAAAGATTCGGCTTCAAGTAGATTATATTTAAGCTTCCTGTATTTATTTCCTGAAAGCCAAGGATGTATTAAGTCTTCCCGCTTAATAAATAATCTGATCTCTTTAATCGAAAGTACATCAAGATTTATTTCCTGTATTGGGCTGGGAAGGATAAATGGCAGCATATCATTTGGGAAATTGCTCACTGATATTTTACTCGTATCAGGACAGTCATTCCATCCCCTTGCCTACTGTCCATAGTAAGACTGCCGTGCATATAGTTGACTCTGGATCTGATATTTTCGAGACCCATACCTTTTCTTTTGAGATTATATTGATCAAATCCTATCCCATCATCCTCGTATTGAATAACCAATTCGTCAACTTCTGTATTTATCTGGATGAGAATTTCTTTTGCTTGAGCATGCTTAAGGCTATTTGTCACCAATTCCTGAATGATTCTGTATACTGACAACGCAATCATTTTATCCATTTTGTCGGGCATCTCATAATGTTGAAAATCAATGTCAGGATAATCATCTCCATCAAACCTGTTAATCAGATCTTTTATGGCTGAAACCATACCTAAATCATGTAATGATCCCGGCTGAAGATTTCTTGAAATAGTTCTGACTTCTTCCACAGCAGTATCAAGAAGATTATGAGCCTGGTTGTATTCCTTTAGCTCCGAAAGCCCTTTTTGCTTAGATCTTACATTATCAAATTGAAGTTTTATGGTACTGAGCAACCCACCTAAACTATCGTGTAGATCCTTAGCTATACGTTCTCTTTCTATTTCCTGTCCTTCTATAACTGAGCGCATGCTGTTCATCTTCATATTATCTTCGAGCTCCCGTATTTGTTGTTGATTTATCTCTTCTTTCTGCTCCGTGATGATACGTGTGGTGCTTATGCGCTGATCATAAAACTTAATGATAAAATATACAGATGTAATTACGATAAAAAGTCCTATCGCCAATATATACAATGTGCGCCGCTGAGCTTTATTCCTTTCGTCAGCGTATTCTTTTTCAATTTTGAGAAGTTCAATATTTGATTTGATATCCTTTGTTCCATATTTTAAGGCAAGATTTGTAAATGACTCCAATCTGTTCTTATTCAATATCGAGTCATTCAGTTCTGTATATCTTTTTAAATATTCATACCCTGATTTATCCTGCCCTAATAATGCAAACACCTCTGCAATTTCTTTGTAAATCACTTTTCGAAATCTACTATAAGATTGGAAAGGCATTATAGCTTCGCTATCGCCCAGATATTTTATGGCTCTGACATAATTTTTTTGCAATCTGTTAATATAACCTATGTGATAAAGGCTTTTTGCGATCATTTCTTTATCTCCTTTTTCAGAACTGATGGTAAATGCTAGAAAAGCGCTAACAAGAGCACTATCTAATTCCCTTTCAATTTCGAAATTCTGAATTTTATCAAAAAGTATTTTTTCTGCCAGAACGTCATCCTTAAATATAAGATTTAGCTCTGTTGCTTTTTTAAGATATTCATTCGAACCCTCTATATCGCTTCTTGCCTTAAAAGCCAGATTCAGATCGAAATACACTTTAGCCAGGCTCAGCAATTGGTTTTTTGAGCTGTAAACCGTAACTAGATTCTGAAGAATTGCTACCGATTCATTATAAAATCCCGCATCTATGTATCGCTTGGCAATAGCGTGATTTGTCTCATAAATCCCATTGCTATCTCTCGCTATTTTGAAATATTCAAGTGCCCTCCTGTAATATTCGAATGATTTTTCATATTCACCAAATACGTCACCTTCATATTCAGCAAGTTTTATATAAACATCGGCAAGAGTTTTTTGATCATTATTTGTCCTGGCCAATTCAAGAATCTCTTGCATCTCAGCATAAGTATACAAGCTGTCCCTATTGAACTGGCTTTTAATATTATTAGTTAATAAAACCCAACAAAATACAATTAGAAATATTCTCAATTGGCAATCCTGTTAATTTTTAGCAATCTTGACATATACATCCTAACATAAAACTATTACTGAAATGTCGTATCTATCTTCCTACTCATGATTAAAATTAAATGTTACATGCAAAGTTAACAGAAAAAAGAAAAGCCCTCAACTTTTTGAGAGCTTTTACTTTTAATGCAACAGTCAAATCCCAATGAGTATTTACATCTTTATGTTAAGTGGATACATTCCACGACAAAATCAAATTTTTAGACCAATATTCGAGTTGGGTAGGTTTTTTGGGGGTTAGTTCTTATAAGGAAAACATCAATTTATTATTTTTATAAAACCAAAATCCAAACCCAACTCTCATATTGCTCATTCCGTAAACCTAAAAAGAGAAAATTTACCAGGCTTCCCATTCTTTAACAGGCTGCTTTATTTTAAAAAAAGAGTGTGATGGTCAAATTAAAATTGTGATTTTTCACACCCAAACCAAGACTCATTTCATACAAATGTCCATATTTTCAGATGAAGGTATGAAGTTGAGATTTTGGGCACCAGGTTTATGATTGTAATATGCCGACCATTTTTGTCCGGCCAGCGAAATCACAACCAATATTATTGTGATGTAAGTCCTGATATCCAAAATCTCTCGCTTCATCATATATCTTTTAAATTTTAGCACTCTTTACATGCTGTATATTTATGAACTTTTAACGATACAAAGATGCGACCATTTAAAACCCTAAACATCGCTGTAAACACCGATTTTTATTTTTAGGGGTTTACCCCAAGTTTAATAGGTAAAAACACAGTAACTTTGTATGAGTAAATAGCTATTAAATATTTACTGCTAATACTATATATATGACTAATATTTTAATTGCTGACGACCATACTATGTTCGTTGATGGTATGGAGTCTATTCTTAAAGGTGAATCAGATTTGTTTGTAGCAGGTAGGAGTTATGATGGACCCTCTGTTATTGAATTTCTACCAGGAAATAATGTTGATATCGTATTGCTCGATGTCAATTTGCCTGGAATGAATGGCATCGAAGTATGTAAAGAAATTACTAGCCACTATCCTAATATAAAGGTTTTGGCTATCTCAATGTTTAATGAGGAAAGTTTTGTTTCCGAAATACTTAACAACGGGGCAAAAGGATATATTCTCAAAAATACAGGTCGCGAAGAATTACTCAAAGCTATCAGGACGGTCGCTAAAGGAGACTCCTATTTCTCAAGTGATGTAACAGAGACCATAATGAAAGGCCTGATGAATCAAAGGAAAGCTTCATCAAAAAGTAGTGCATTCTTTCCAAAATTATCCAGAAGAGAAAAAGAAGTATTAAAACTTATAGCACAGGAATTTACTACTCAAGAGATTGCTGATAGCCTGTATATAAGTTTAAAGACAGTGGAATCTCACAGAAGCTCACTTCTTTCCAAGCTCAATGCCAGAAATAGTGTTGGCCTTGTGAGGATTGCCATTGAAAATAGTTTACTTGATTAAAACAAAAAAACATACCTAAAACATACCAACTGCTTTTAGTATCTTTCAATATTTTTAGGGCCAATATTCTAAAATTGTAATATTAATCTTTAATAGCTTTGATGCCCGGCAATTCTTTTCCTTCCAGAAATTCGAGCATTGCCCCTCCACCCGTAGATACAAAACTTACTCTGTCTTCTAGTCCTGATTTATTGATAGCAGATGCACTATCACCCCCTCCTATCAGTGAGAACGCTCCGGCGTCAGTAGCTTCCGCAAGTGCTTTGGCAACCGAAAAAGTACCTGTGGCAAATTTTTCAAATTCAAATACTCCCATTGGCCCATTCCACAAAATAGTTTTTGACGCCTTGATGATGGATGAAAACTCTTCAATAGTTTTTGGCCCAATATCCAATCCCATCCATCCATCAGGTATTTTATAACTGTCTACTACTTTACTATCAGCATCTGCCGCAAACTTGTCTGCGGCTATATTATCTGAAGGTAAATATATAGTAGTATTATTTTCTTTGGCTTTATCTAGGATCTTAAGGGCCAGTGGAACGTAATCAGGTTCAAACAGTGAGTTTCCTATTTTGCCTCCCAAAGCTGAAAGAAAAGTATAAGCCATACCACCTCCGATGAGAATATTATCCATATTGTCGATCAATTTTTCTAATAGCTGGATTTTATCAGAGACTTTGGCCCCTCCAATAATGGCAGTGACTGGTTTTTCTGATGAATGAAGCAGCTTTGTAGCATTTTCTACTTCAGCAGCCATCAGATATCCAAAACCTTTATGGTGTGCATCAAAATATTTGGCAATAGTGGCCGTAGATGCATGCTCTCGATGGGCAGTACCAAAAGCATCATTGATATATATATCACCATGCCTGCTCAATTTTTGTGCGAATTCAGAATTTCCTTTTTCTTCTTCAGGATAAAATCTCAAATTTTCAAGCAGTAAAATTTCTCCATTTTTAAGATTTGAAGATTTCACAAATGATGCTTCGGATATGGCATCATCAGCAAATTGGATATTTATTCCCGGGAAGTATGATTGTAGAACTGGTATAATATGTTTGAGTGAATATTTGTTTTCAGGACCACCTTTAGGTCGGCCCAAGTGACTCATCAGAACAACAGAACCACCATCTTGAAGTATTTTTTTGATAGTAAGTTGAGCTCCTGCTATTCTAGTATCATCTGTTACTTGAAATTCAGCATTGAGTGGAACATTAAAGTCCACACGCATAACTACCTTTTTATTTTTGAAGTTTGTATTTTGAAAACTTATCATAAATAGTTATATTTAATATGAAGATTCTAATAAAAAAGGGCAACCCATTTTGATCACCCTCTTTTTTATTGTTTGTAGATTATTTCTTAATCAATCCTGCAAAATGCTGTAATGTTCTGACCAATTGAGATACGTAACTCATTTCATTGTCATACCAGCTTACAGTTTTTACCAGTTGGGAGTCCCCATTGGTTACTACCTTTGTCTGTGTTGCATCAAATAAACTGCCGAAAGTAGTACCAATAATATCGCTACTTACAATCTCGTCTTCATTATATCCAAAACTTTCATTGGCAGCGGATTTCATAGCTGCATTCACTTGATCTACAGTCACTTTTTTGTTTAGGATTGTAACTAACTCAGTGAGTGAACCTGTCAATGTGGGAACTCTCTGTGCACCACCATCAAGTTTACCTTTCAAGCTAGGAATGACCAAACCAATAGCTTTTGCAGCACCAGTACTATTGGGGACAATATTTTGTGCAGCTGCTCGTGCCCTTCTCAAGTCTCCTTTAGCATGGGGTGAGTCCTGTGTGTTTTGATCATTAGTGTACGCGTGTATAGTTGACATTAATCCTGTGACAATACCATATTCTTTTTCCAATACCTGAGCCATAGGTGCCAGACAGTTTGTAGTACAACTGGCACAACTTATCACAGTTTCAGTTCCATCGAGTATGTCATGGTTCACATTGTAAACTATCGTTTTAAGGTCACCAGTGGCTGGGGCTGAAATCACAACCTTTTTTGCACCAGCTGTAATATGGGCTTCAGCTTTTTGTTTGTCTGTAAAAAAACCTGTACACTCTAATACCACATCAACATCGTGTGATGCCCAAGGTATGAGCGCTGGATCTCTTTGAGCATATACTTTTATTTCTTCTCCATTCACATAAATGCAATCTTCTCCTGCTGTGACCTCTTCATTAAATCTTCCTTGAGCAGTATCGTACTTTAATAGATGTGCTAAAACCTGAGGACTTGTCAGATCGTTGATCGCAACCACATCAATGCCCTCCATATTATAAATCTGCCGATATACCAATTTTCCGATCCTCCCAAAGCCATTGATAGCTATTTTTTGTTTTTTCATGATTCTTATTATTTTAATTTAATAAACTTAGTGTCAAATATACAATAATGTTTGATTCTAAAACATTATTCTGTCCAATAGTACATTTAATAAGTCAATTTTGAATAAACGGGTAAAAATACTCCTTTATCAAAACTAAATTTTGAGTTGCAAAGATACAACATTTATAAATTTACTGCTTAAATATATATATTAAATTGAGCTAATGAACTCCAATTTAATATATCTCAAATAAAATTATGTTGTCAAATAGTGCAGTTCCAGTTCAGTTTAATTATTCATTGATGATCACTAAAGGCAGGGTTGCATATCTACCACCTGCAGCAATCCTTACGACATAATTTCCTCCAGGGAGATGGTTGGCCTGCAGATGGACGATGTGCTTACCTTGGGCAAAATATTCATTATCTCTAAGTTTGCGCACCAGCTGACCGTTTGAGTTAAATATGTCGATCATTGCTGTTGCCCCAGTTTCCATCTCAAAAGTAATATGAACTGGTAATTGATTATTATTGCTTACTGGATTCGGATATAATAATGCTTTTAAAGGGCTGACATTATTTATATTCTGGGTAGAGCTGGTATGGGCATCAAAGATGGTATTTTCATCACCTGGTTTATATGGAACGTACAACAATGGCAAATAGTACATTTCATCTTTGGTGCCTTCACCCCAAGATACTGCTTTTAGTGGGTTATTCGGATTATTGGGATTATTTAATGTATTATCATAGGTCGCAAAGGCTCTGATTTTACTTCCTTGTTTTACAATTTTATATCGATCAAAATAGTAACCTCCTTGCCAGTTGAAATCCCAGTCATTTATTTTTATAAGGTTTGTTTTTGTACCATCAGTATTCTCAACAAAAACTTCCCAATTTTTACCTAGTAAATGCATGTGGGGAAATATACCTACCAAGCTAATATCTGCCGGAACCGTATACACACCTTCAAATTTTTTGACTTGATTGGGGAAAATAACAAAACTGGTAGGACCTGTCACTAGGTTAAAGGGAAGCATAATATAATCCTTGACAGTCCTATCAATCACCTCATTTTCTTTGGCAAAAAAAATGTTGATTGATGATGAATCAGCCTCATCAACACTCCATGGTGCATAATGCATTTGCATGACCAAATCGCTGTTTGCAGGGAGAATCTGAGCTAAACCATCAGGAAAATTTCGGGGCTTCTGTCCGGGCACATAGCCGGGGAATTGATCACGAGATATAACTTCAAACACTCTAAAGTCAGCATTGTCGTTGGCTGAAAATCCGTATTCAGGGGTCTTATCATCATATTGTTTTGCTTTTCCAGACTGATCAGCAAAAAACAATGCGTGATGTACTATCTTTTTATTGCCGGGTCTTAGTTCGATTGCTTTTATTTTTTTACTTTCAGTCAGCCCGGTAGGGATCACAAAATAACGATATTCATCTTTACCATTTCCTTTATGAATATATGATTTCTTAAAAGGCAATACTAAATCAGGAGTACCCAATAATGAATTAATTGGAAACACCGGAAGCTTGGGTGTATCACCTGCATTGCCTTGTGGGGAACCTCCGTTTACCCAATCAGAAATGGTTTTTATCTGGGATGTTGAAAGATAATTTTCATCGACAAATCTTGAGTACGTTTCATCCGCCTTCCAGGGAGGCATAATCTTATTTCCAGTAACATACTTAATAGTGCTGGCCCAGTTTTTAACTTGCTCATAATTAGTTAGTGCCATAGGCCCTATTTCTCCCTGGCGATGGCAACTTGTGCAGTGTTTGAAAATAATAGGTGCAACATCCTTTGAAAATGTAGGTTGAGAAAATCCCACTTCCAGAAAGGAAAGGAAAAAAATAAGGGTAGAAATTAATCCAGGATTATGCATTGATTATCAATTGAGAGGGTCATTAAAATTTATAAAACAGCCTATTGGCTGGCTTTCTTTTATTGCGGGTTGTTTTCCATTTATAGATGCCATCAAAGCATCTTTAAGATAGTTTTTAGTAACTATCTGCCTTCTTTTACCCGGACTATAAAACAAATCATTGATAGCCCCTCGGTAAATGATCTTCTTTTGAGTTTCATTATACAGAATCACTTCCGGCAAAATTGTTGCTTCAAATCTATTGGCCTGGGTTTTAAAGTAGTCCGTTTTTGTATTAAATTTGATTTCATACTTTTCCTTAAATCCATCAATTCCCTTTTTCTTTGATGAAAAATTAGGAAACAGTCCTATAAATCCTATTTCGTTGCCATAAGTACTATAAATACTATTTATCTCGGGTGCCAATTCCTGGCATATCCTGCATTCATCAAGTAAAAAAAGATACACCGTAATACTATCTCTTCCACTCAAAAGAATAGTAAAACAGAATAAAGCTACAATCGAAATTAGAAATTTTTTAATACTTTTTTCAGCTAATTTTACAATGAATAACGGTTATGATTGCAAATATAATGATTTTACGAAAACTTAAATTTAATATTCGACAGAAAAGTATATAAATGGTTTAATAAGGTATTAATTTTAATTTGCTGGTAGATATTTTTTTAATAATCCAGACATTTATTTGGAAATTCAAAAAACAAAGTATTTTTGCAATCTGAAATTGAAGCCCGGGTGCTGAAATTGGTAGACAGGCATGTTTGAGGGGCATGTGTTCGTTAGGACGTGCGGGTTCAAGTCCCGCTCCGGGCACCAAAACTATACAAGTACAATTTTTTTATATCAATTGATTTCTGTTCAAATCCAAATAAGCCCCTCAGATAGATCGCCATATGGTATAGCTGCATCTGATAAATGTCTGTACCCTATCCACCAACATATCAGACTATCCAGTTGATGATAATTAATGGGATCAGCATATAAAGAAAAAGGAAGAATCTGATTCAAAAATTGCAATACGTTGATCAATGATGATTGATCCTTTTTGTTATACAAATCTTTTAAAATGTCAACAGATCTGACGTAGCCAGCTGGGTAAACTTCTTTACATTTGATTCCTGATTGCTTCACAAAATGATTGAAACTCATAGCTCTTGCTGTAAGTCCTCCTAAAAACATCGGAGACATCGCGTTGAGGTCTCTGTCTGCCCGCCGATAATTAAAGTCTGATCCTTCTTCATAATATGCCTTTGGCAATGACAATGGAGCATCAATATATAGTAACTGAAATTGATACGAAGCAATAAAGTTTCTCAACCAAACATCTGTATCCCAGCCCTTTTCTGATTGGATAGTTATAAGTTTTCCTTCTTCAAAGTATGTTATGGCCGTAGTACCGGCAAATCTAGCCCCAAAATCGATTCCCGCAAATTTAAGTTCCATATTACACTCTCAGCGCTGACATTCCACCATCCACATGCAAAATCTGCCCCGAAATCCACTTTGCATCTTCTGATAATAGAAAATTTGCCATTGAAGCAATATCATCCGGCAATCCGATTGTCTTTAAGGGATGTCGTTGAGCAGCAGCTTCTGCTTTTTCCGGAGAAGATAATATTTTTGCGGCAAGGTCCGTGTTGGTCAAAGAAGGAGCAATACAATTAACCCTAATAGATGGAGCCAACTCTGCTGCCAAAGATCTGACCAAACCTTCTACAGCTCCTTTTGCAGAGGCAATAGATGCGTGAAACGGCATACCCTGAGTCACAGCTACTGTACTGAAAAGAACAATTCCAGGACTATTTTGTGATTTTTTTAATCCTGATAGCGCCAGTTTTATGCTCCTGACAGCCCCAAGAAAATTAATATTATAATCTTCAATAAATTGATCTTCACTCAACGATCTAAATGGCTTTAAAACTATACTTCCTGGGCAATATACAAGGCCATCTACCACATCCGGTAAAACGATATTCGAAAATTGATCAGAAATAACATCCGCTTTCACAAATGTGATCAGAGGGCTGTATGTCAATTGATCTTCATTTCTTGAAATTACAGTGACGTGATGGCCATTTTCTACCAATTTGCGCACCAAAAAAAATCCAATTCCTTTTGATCCGCCTATGATAACATAATTCTTTTTCATACTCTTAAACATTTTGGTTTTGTAACAGCCAAGTGCTAAAAGTGTTTATTTTTTCACTTTTTGGATTAATAAATTCCCAATTTGGCTTAAAAGTGAATCAAACTTTGTCAAAACTATAAATCAAAAAATCCACATAGATTTTCAAAAACGATATGTACAATATGACCTGATTTTTGTATTTTCATAAGATGCAAGATGGCATCCATAACATGCACAATAAATTTATAAACCCCGTAAAGTTGCAAGCGGATTTTGAGCGGATTTTCAAACTTTTCCCATTAAAAGACCCTAACTGGAACTTTTTGGAGAAGATAATAGCTTATGCATTAAATGTATCTGATGTCAAGGAAGAAGTGTTAGCCGAGACAATAAAATCTATACTACAACCCATAAAAGATAATATTATGACCACTTACGAGAGAATAGTTCAGAAAATATGAACGAAGGGAAAATCGAAGGGAAAATCGAAGTAGTGCTCAATTGTTTTGATCAGGGGATTTATGTGACTATGATTACAAATATTACGGATTTTTAAGAGTCAAAAGTCATCAGAATTCTTAAGAAGCACAATAGTGTCAACGACTAGATTAGGTTAATTATTGGACTTTATTACATCATCACCACTTCTGGCTACAACACAAAAATAAGTCATATTTCCGGACTTCTGCATGAAGTCCTTCTTTTTTAACCTGTGAACAAAAACCAATGCTCGCTTTCTTTCACTCAAGGGTCACTTCGTGCTCCTTGGTTGAAAATAAAGATGATTTGACCACAGAGCACGAAATAAAATGTAGTGACCTGTGAGCAAAATATAACTTACCACACTTTCCTTTCCCGATATTATACTTTTCACTCAAGAGTCACAATATGCTCTATGGTTGAAAATAAAGATGATTTGACACCAGCGGGACCATCAAGGAATATCAAACAGAGATACTTTTATCTCCGATACAAAGATACCTTGATCATACCCAATAGTGCATCCAAAAAAGATTCATACCTTTGTCATCAAAATAAATTCAAAAATGAATGCAAATATATCTGCCCTATATAAAATGTCCGCAAGAGACCACAGGTATATAATAGGTTTGATGTCAGGGACTTCCCTCGACGGGCTCGATATTGCCTTTTGTAAAATCACAGGATCGGGAACAAATACTATGGTTGAAATAAAAGCCTTTGAAACAATAGATTATGATGAAGGCATTAAAGATAAGATAAGAAAAATATTTGCACAAAATACAGTTGATTTTCCTTACCTGGCTTTATTAAATGAATGGATCGGCATTCAACACGCTGAAATGATCAATGCTTTTATCCTTAACCATAAAGTTAAAAAGTCTAAAATTGATGCCATTGCCAGTCATGGTCAAACTGTCATGCATGTACCAAAACACCAACATGGACAAGAAGAATTTCCTAATGCTACCTTACAAATAGGAGATGGTGATCACATTGCCGTGCATACCGGGATCATTACTGTAAGCGATTTCCGACAAAAGCATCTTGCAGCAGGTGGCGAGGGCGCACCACTGGCGGTGTATGGAGATTATCTTATTTTCTCTAAGCCAAGTGAAGACCGGATTATGCTTAACATAGGCGGTATTGGAAATTTCACGTATCTGCCTGGTGACGGAAATGCTGCTAGAGTATTTGTTACAGATACTGGTCCGGGCAATACCCTGATGGATGCATATATGAAGGCACATTTTAATCTCCCCTTCGACAAAAATGCAGAGTTAGCCTTACAGGGTAATGTGAACTTACATCTGTTGCAAGCTCTCAAAGATAACTACTTTTTTCGCCTTAAATTCCCTAAAACTACCGGACCAGAAGTATTTAATCTCAAATATATAGAAACAGCCCTGGATTCATGTGGTTTACAAAACCTGTCGCATGAAGATTTGATGGCTACGATTAACCGGTTGAGTGCTGAAACAATAACTGAAGCCATTGGAAGTGTGATTGGAGACCAACAATTTCACGTGTATATGAGTGGTGGTGGGGCTCATAATCCACTTTTGGTTTCAACTATGCAGGGATTATTACCTGGTTGCATTTTTGCAACCAGTGATCAGCTAGGTATTTTGGGCGATGCCAAAGAAGCTGTTTTATTTGCTGTTTTGGCCAATGAAACTCTGGCAGGAAATCCGGTTGATTTTGGAAAACGTCAAGGTGTGCCAGGTGTTTGTATGGGTAAGATATCTTTGCCTGCCTAATCAAGTATTCAGAACATTCAAAATACTTAAATTAACCTGATCTGAAATGAACTTTCTTCGAGTTGAAAAAACTCCTTTTTGACATTTTTGTGAAAAAAGTGCAATACTAGAGCTAAAACATAAATAAAATTACTCTTCTAAATTACAATTATTATAAAATATAATTAGGTAAATTGTACCAATATTACTGAATAATGTTTTATTTTTGTACCACAATAAGATATTATTGTGTTTGAGATTTAGTAAGTACTCAAATTAATTATTTAAATTTTTATTTAATAACCAATTAAATCATTAAAGTTATGTTTAAATTTATTCCTTTGGCATTATGCCTGTTGTTATTTTCTTGTAAAAATGCAAAAACCGATGAATCTGCTGCCACTCCCGATGCTGCCGCCGCTATTGCTCCGGTAGAATTTGCTGATGCAAAGTATGTTGAGGACGGAAAAACCGGACTGACTGCTTTGTCTTCCGGTGACATATCAAAATGGATGGAAAGGTTTGCAGATAATGCTATTTATCGGTTCAATAATGGTGATAGTATAGTTGGTAAAGCCGCTATATCAGCATACTGGACTCAAAGACGAACTGAGGTTATTGATTCTATTTCATTTGCCAATGACATCTGGCTTCCTGTGAAAATAAATACTCCTCAAAATGACAGGCAGAGGCCAGGTGTCTGGTTGCTGGGATGGTACCAGACCACTGCTAAATATAAAAATGGAAAATCGATGACACAACGGATTCATGCTGATACTCATTTTGATGCTAATGATAAGATAGATTTGGTCATTCAATATCTGGATCGGGCGCCCATAAATGCTGCTTTGGCAAAATAAACGGCCAGGTTTAAGTTCAATAAAATCGGCTGATTGCCCATCATCTCAAATGTGTTTGATTTGGTGGGCAATCTCTTTAAAATGAAGATTAGTATAAATGTACTTTTTTTTAACAACAGCCATTGCCTGAGCAACATGCTACTTTTGTTTTTTCACCGTACACCGTTATACTGTAGATAATTTCTTTATTTACATTGTAAGAATGTAACTGGGTCTCATCCAGATAGTTCTTCAGTATATCATCTGGTATAATTATGGCTTTTTCTTTTTGGATTTTTATATTATTAAAACCCGTTTCTTTAATTATTTCAAGATATTCATCTTTTTGTATTGCGCCAGCTACACAGCCGGCGTACATTTCTGCAGCTGTTTGTAAGCCTTCTGGAAGCTCTCCTTTCAGTACAACATCCGAAATACTGAAATGACCACCTTCCTTCAGAACTCTGTACATTTCACTAAATGCCTTTCCTTTATCCGGAACCAGATTAAGTACACAATTACTAACCACAATATCAATACTTTCATCATTTACCGGAAGGTTTTCAATGTCTCCAAGCCTGAATTCTACATTTTGAAAGCCAAGTTTTTCAGCGTTCAGACGTGATTTAGTGACCATTGCATCCGTAAAATCCACCCCTATCACTTTACCAGAAGCTCCGGTCAGACTTCTCGCAATAAAAGCGTCATTTCCTGCACCGCTTCCCATATCAAGGATTATACTTCCCTCTTTTATATAGG
>JAYTNJ010000378.1:0-4949 GCA_043748345.1 Saprospiraceae bacterium | reverse complement strand
CATCCAGCAACTGTTTGACGACTATTATCTACAAAATTTCAAAGAACTAAATTGTAATCAGCTGAAACTCAATTTTTAATGTTAGGATGATAGTGATCTTAATCCTTTAAGAACCTTCTTGCCATCAGATTATAAGTGGTATCCTCATTAAAAATAGTTTCAATTGTCATTGATGAGAGATACTTCCATCCTATACTTTCCCACAAGTGATGAACATAGGCTTCGGGAAAGGCATGTATTTCTTCAAAGAGCATCTTTATTCCAGCATCATCATACGAAGGAATAAAAAAAGCCTTCTCAGGTAGCACGGTGATTTCGTCAGGATATTCGCGCCATAATTGTCCAGGAACGGTTACTGAATGTTCCGACCAATAATCGTCATGTCCTTTTGATCGAAAGGTTTTGTAAGAGTTGTACCACTTCAAAAGAAATGGAGAGTTTTTTTCCCCTAGAATTACCGCGTTACACAAACCTGCAAAAGCTTTTTGTTCAGGTTCGTCTATATTTTCACTCCAGTATACGTGTTCTTCCGCCATCACAAAATTATGATTAAGTAAAGGAGTTAATGCGCGAACGCATAGAGTATCAATATCCAGATAAATGCCGCCGTAATTCATAAGCCTTTCAAGCCTAATCACATCACTCTGGTGAGCATAATGATTGAGCGGGTTTCCAAAGATTTCTGTCGGTGCTTTAATAATGACTATCTCTATAAATGGCTTTACTTTTTCAAACCAATCTGTTTTAGGTTGATATGCACAAACAAAATAAATTTTATCAGGTCTGTTTACTTCAAAAGCCGACCGTATCGCCAAGTAATGACACAACATAAATGGTTTGTCTCCGAAGCTCGGGTCGAGCCCATAAACGAAATGAATGATATTGGGAATTCTTTGTCTCGCTACCATAGGATTATAAAAATATATTTAACGTATAAAAATATCAATTTGAATAAATGGCTATGTAAATGAGTCGATGATATTTTTCTGTCATAAAAAAATGTCTCTGTCTTTACTATCTTAAAAGCATATACCTTCAAATGAGTAAAGTTCAAATCCACGATCTGATAGCTTTGTTTTAAGCGCATGGTTACACAATGTTTCCACCTCTTTTTCCCGTTCGATTTTATACATCGTCTCAATATCATTGTCAAGAGCAGGGTGGCATCCCAATTCTATTATTGATTTGTCTGCTGGAAGAGTGGAAAGGATACTGCACAATCCATCGACAGAAATAATATCATGATGCGGTTCCCCAATAGTCGACTGACCATAAAAGTCGCCGCAATAATGCACTTTTGCGCTGCGTCTTCTCAACGTTACGTTTAGTATTCTGGCAACATCCTCCACTAGAGGAAGAATTGAAGCAGTAAGATGAGCATGTTGATGAGAATCAATATGAGTCGGCTTTCTGCCCATAAGTTCGAGGAACCGATCTATCTGTTCATCTATTTCATTCTTTACTGCATCTGTATTTTCAAGATCTACTACACTATAAGACATTTCCCAATTGTCCTGTTTGCATACCCACTCACCAAAATCCAGGTGAAGACCCACGCCTAAGGTTGTATTTGATTTAGCATATTCTGCTGCCTCGATTGCAGCGGGGTACCTAACCATCAAACTTGTACTTGTAACAATGCCTTTTTCGTGCGCTTGTATAATCCCTTTGTTGATCCCATTGGATTGACCGAAATCATCGGCATTAACTATAAGTCTTCTTGTGTTCATGAATTCAATGTCTTAAGAAAGGTGAGCAACTGGTTCTGTAAACAACTGCTTTTTTTTCATCAAAAATTCCGACTTCTGTTCACGCACAACCTCTACCAATCTGCCGGATTCAAGGTTTAAGATGACATTGCAGGTCTTTAAAGTATCCAGGCGGTGAGTAATCATAAAAGTTGTCCGTCCTTTCATTAACCTTTCCAGCGCTTCCATGATTTGGAACTCAGTTTTAATGTCTAATGAGTTGGTAGGCTCATCAAGAATTAAGATAGGAGCGTTTTTAATAAATGCTCGTGCAAGAGATATTCGCTGACGCTCCCCGCCAGATAATTGCATTCCTCGTTCTCCCACAAGTGACTCGTAGCCATCCTTGGTTCGCAAGATAAATTCATGAGCATTTGCTGCCTTTGCTGCTTCTATTACTTCCTCTTCCGTTGCATCAGGTTTGCCGTAACAAATGTTCTCTTTAATAGAAGTAGAAAAAAGGACTGGCTCTTGCAGAACAATACTGAATTGCTTTCTATAATCTTTTAGTTTATACTTTTTAATATCGCTTCCATCTATAAATATAGTTCCTTTTGTAGAGTCATAGAATCGGATCAATAGGCTCATTAAAGTTGATTTACCCGCACCTGTTGAACCCATAATGCCAACCCTATCACCTTCCTTTATTGTAAATGAAATGTCCTGCAGGACCGGCTTATTTTCTTCGTACGAAAAACTGACATTTTGAAATTCAAAGTCGCCTCTTGCTCTACTTAAATGAACGGCATGAGGATCATCTTTTACCTCTTTCTCCTGGTCCAATAAAGTAAATACCCGCTCCATACTGATGGCTGAAGCCTGAACGTTGGTTATATTTCTCGTAAGACTTTGCAGAGGGCTATAAATCTGGCCGAGGTAAGCAATTGCCATAGTTAGTTCACCCAATGTCATTGCTCCAGAATGAACATACTTAGCACCTATATATATAAAAAGGGCTGTACTGCAAGCGAACAACATTCCCACTATGAAATAAAAGAATGATCCAATCCAAGCCATTTTTACCTGGCCTTTTATTGCCGCACTGGAACGATTTATAAACCGTTGACTTTCGTAATCTTCTTGTCCAAAGGCCTTTACTACACGTAAAGAGCTCAAAACCTCATGAACTACTGACATTGCTTTACTCTCATCTTCTTTTACTTTTTTCCAACCTTTTTGTCGTTTGGTTGATTCACGTGTTATAAGAAGTAGAAGGGGTATTACACAAAGTGAAATAAGAGCAAATCGCCAGTTTATAGTAAACATAACAGCTACCATTGTGCACAATGAAACAAAGGATGAAATGAGGGCTGTTAAGTTCCCCATCATCAAGCTGCGAATGCTTCCTGTATCCGTTTGAAGACGATATAAAGCATCAGAGGTACCTTTTGTATCATGATAAGCAAGTGAAATACACTGGATATGATTAAAAAGCTTTGCCTTAAAAGAACGGACAAGCCTTTCGCCTGTAAAAATTTCGAACACCCATGTAACAACACCATTCATGTTATCCAACAACGCTATAAGAATGTAAAAGCAAGCAGCAATAATAGCAATAGCAGTAAATGTAAAAGCGAAATCGCTTGGAAAAAACATTTTAATATATACGGGAACAGGATGAGAACCAAAACCACTATCAATAAGCAGTTTCAATGCCAGGGGTTTCAGCAAAGCGATCGGAGTAGAAATAAGGCTTAATAAAAATAAAAATATGATATGTGGATAAAATCCCTTAGCCTCTTTGATAGCTCTTTTTAATATATATGATGTTGTATACTTCATTTAAAAATTAGTATTAATTATAGAATATTAAAATTTTGAGAATGTAATATAGAATCTAATCTTCTTTTTGGACTTTATTAAACATAGGATATGAATCTGGTTATCCACGTCTTATCAGAAGTTCAATATGATCCTATATATCCACCCACTATTATCCTTAATTTCTCCAAATCTTAATTTTTTTAATAAACTATATCGAATAAAATAAAATATTAATTATTATTTACAGCTATATCATCCACTAAAACTTCTTCTACTTCTTTTGTATTGAAATCTAAAGACCCATTACCATTCTTATATTTCGGCAATTGATGAAGCTTTGTTTGCGATCCGTTGATCTTTTCTTTTTCTATTACTCTGATTGTTTCAACAGGTTCATTGTGTTTTAATGCAGAAAACGCTACATACAAATTATTCATGCACCTGGCTCTTGCCACCAGTAACCAACTGCCAGTGATCAAAAATAAACCACTGCAAACAGCCGTTAACATCCATTCATTTTCCAGTGCAGCCCAGGTCCCGGACCCAATCAGCAATCCCATTAGCAAAAATGCAATATTCGAGAACCGGGAATTGCACCTGAATTTAAGAAACTGTTTATTACTACCATGCTCTTCTATTGCTAAAATTCCCTGCGATTTTACCAGGAAACAGGAACTGACCTGCAAGTCCCAGCTTGCAAACTCACCACCCCGTCTTACCCTTGCTTTTAATGCTTTCAACTCCATTTCAATATCAGTCAGCCAATCTTCCGTTGATCTCCATTTTTCCGACCAATATGTGAATACAGAATGACCAATTGGAGAAAGGAATTTCGGGTTGAATCCAGCACCTCTTTTTCTCCATGGTGTTAAACCATGAACAAAACGACCATATAACCTGGCTATCGGTTGAATGATATGTAATACAATAATAAATAATTTATACCTGCTATTTTTCTTTTGAGCAGGGGAGAGTGAAACATTTTTTGAAGCACTGACACATGCCTGTATTGTTACAATAGCAATTGAAGCTGTAAAAAGTGCCCAACACCAAAGTAGGGGTGACCAAAAAAATCCAGCAGTGCCCACTACTGCCAGCACCATTGAAAATAAATACCATTCTGGCATTAATGGAATGGAGTTCCAGAAACCCTCCGCAGGTTTATAAACAGATTGAAACAAGGCAGTGCCCCAGGTGCCATGAAATATTTTATCCTTTTTCATTTTCACCGGCATAGTAAACCCATTTCCATAGATACGACCGGCCCAGGATAAATGACCAAATGAATTATACTTCTCCGGCCATTTTGCTTCCAGCAAGGCTTCTGCTTTTCCATAACCTTTTTGCTGTCTCCAGTACGCTTTGAAAGAATTTCTCCTGCGGTGCCAGACAAGGGCCGAAGGATGAAAGCCAACTGTTCTTCCTGACTGCTGTATC
>JAYTNJ010000377.1:0-9329 GCA_043748345.1 Saprospiraceae bacterium | reverse complement strand
TAGAAGTTCAGGGTATCCGGCCAACGATTCTCAATTTTGAACTGTCAGAACCAACTAGCAAAAAGTTGGCACCAATGATGGCATCATTGGTTAATTTATCTTTTATAGATCCTTTAATAATTCCATTTTGGGCATTTAATATGTATGAAAATGATGTGAAAACTAATACTAAAGATAAATATTTCATGGTATGTTATACATATATTCTATAGGCCTTAAGACAAACCTAAAATTAATTTGTTCATTTCTTGCTTATAAATTTGATTGGACCTTATGCCTTCAAATTTAAATTCTACCAATTAAATAAAAAAAGAGCCTCTTTAAATGGATATAAAGAGGCTCTTGGGAACTTTGGTTATTACAATTTATTCCTTATTAAATTTATGGGTTGATTTTATATTTCCTTCATTATCAATTACTTTTACTATGTACATGCCGACTTTTAGATCCTGGACATCCAATGTTGTCAACATGTCTGAAACATCCTGTTTGTATATCATTTTTCCTAAAATATCATAAACATGGATTTTGTTTGAATTTACCTCTCCAATAATATAGATATTCAGTCTGTCTTTTGTTGGATTAGGAAACACATTTACTATCGTTTCAGGTTTATCCGGTTCGGCATCGCCTGACACTTCCTGCCCTGTAGCAGTTCCTAATTGAACTTTTAATGTATAACAATTAGATGCATTAAATGCTGATCCTTGTCCAACAACTCTTGCATAATATGTACCTGCAGTATAAGTTATGGCAATCGATTCATTTGTAGTTCCACTATTACTAGAAGATGGAGTAAGTTGGGACCCTGAACTATTATAAATTCTTAGATTATAATTAGCAGGAAGGTTTGTTAATGTAGCTGTAGCCGTTCCTCCATTAGTTATTACAAACTTGAAATAATCAACATCACTGCTTGGGTTAATCAACCCAAATACATCTGAATTGAAAGGTATGGTTGCAGCTCCTGAAAGTGTTCCGTTTGTAGAAACATCATATTGACCCGGACAGGTTGGGGCAGATAACGTTGTAAATTGGGATTGAGAATACGTACTTGAACCTCCGGCACAGTTAGATCTTACCCTCCAGTCATAAAGACTTAAGGATGCCAATCCTGACAAAGCAAGATTAGTTGATGTTGTCAATGCGCTTGCAACTATCCAGGTTGGAGCACTATTAAGCTTATATTCTACTGTATAATTGGATGCTCCCGAAACAGCAGCCCAGCTGACTGTGGCAGTTACAGCAGTAATATTGCTGCTTGAAAGTCCCGTTGGGGCATTGCAAGTTGTTGTTGGCAGGGTTGTAAATTGAGCTTGAGTATAACTACCTGTAGCTCCAGAGCAATTTGCCCTGACTCTATAGTCATAGGTTGTATTTTGCACTAATGCACTCAAATTAAGTGAAAGTGAAGTAGTAGCAGTTGCTGCATTTGTCCATGTGGAAGCGCTATTAACTTTGTAATCAACATCGTAACTGATTGCGCCTGATAATGCGGCCCAGGATATAGTTGCTCCAGAAGTACTTATATTTGAAGCTCCCAACCCAGCAACATTACCACAAGTAGGAGAAACCGCCAGGAATGCTGTAAAAATTCCGCGGCCATGAGTGGCAGCAGCGAGCAATCCGTCACTTGCACGGTATTGAAGCATATCAGTTCTCACATTTGGAAATCCAGATTCAGGACTCCATACAGTAGAACTACCGTTTATTAGGGAAGTTTGCCATACTCCTGTTTCTGTAGCAATGATGGCTTTAGAGTTGTCACCAGGGTAAAACATCGCCCATCTCACGGGCATATCAGGCAGGTTTCCATCTATCTGGGTCCAAGTACCGCCTTCATTGCTTGATACCCAAACATTGTTGACACCATAGTTTGAAAAAGTGACTATGATATTTTGCTCGTTGGTTCCCAATTCAATGCAGGAAATATTTGCAGAAGCTAATGCTAAAGCACTTCCAATATTTGTTACGACAGGTGATGAAGTATTTGCATTAGTCACTTTTAATAATGTCGAAGCAATTCCGCTTCCTTGTCCTGCAAAATATACAGTATGGTTGGTATAAGGGGATACCTTTATGGCAGATACCTTACCATTATTGAGCTGAGAAACTGCCCTTGTAGAAAAGGTAGTGCCTGTCTGCGGATTTGTCCAAAGAACATATGTGTTGATATCCCCGCTGCAATACATTAAATTGTTTACATCATCATAATCTGTTGGATTTATAAACCTTCCTGCAGAACTTGAATAATTTATTGAGGACCATGAACTACCCCCGTTTGTACTTCGCCTGTATTGGTTGTAAACATAAGCTCCAAACTGATAACTTCCTTCATTCTGATCGATATGACTAAAAGCACCGTCACCACCAGTAACCTCAATAGATGAAGCCAATCCGGCAGCATTCAGAGAATGGGTGCCGTTATCCTGTGCACCAGCCAAAAAATAGTTTGTTGATGTAGGATGGATACCCACTGAATAAAACTGTTTAATTCTTAATCCTTCATTCCTATCATTAAATGTATTACCTCCGTCCGGCGAAACGTGTATACCGCCATCACTGGATACAAGTACACTGTTGTTAGACCTCCATATCATAGCTTGCTGATCAGCATGTACATATTGACCTGTGGTTCCTACCCAATTACTGATTTTTGCCCACGAAGTTCCTCCATTTGTCGAGCGATAACAATCTAAACTTCCTACAATAACGTTATTGGCATTATTAGGGTCTACAGCTACTGCCATACAATACCAAGCTTGACCACTGGTAAAAGCTGGTGTTGTTCCTGTAGCTGTCCAATTGACACCACCGTCGGTAGATTTATACATCGTAGTAACATTCCAAGCGGAATTAGAAGGTAAAGCATACAAAGTGTTTCCATTACTCGCAAGTGCCACATTATAATTACATGGGAAAGTTGTAGCAGGGCTACTCCAGGTTGAAGCACTTACTGTGGATGGGGTATCCGTATATCTATAGCCTGAGGCTGCTGTAGAACTATTAAAATAACCGCAGACTATGTGAAGTCTGCCTGTGTTGCTCAGTTCAAGATCTGGCACACGCTTGTCCAAACCGGTTGGAGTAATATCTGTCCAAATACCTGTTGATTTTGTATATCTCTTTAATCCTGCATTATTTGCAGTGGTATTACAGCCTACATATAAGTTGCCCTGAGCGTCGCAAATCACTTTACTCACATTCCAGAATGAAGTTGTTCCTGCCATTAATGTCCATGTTACGCCGTGGTCATTACTGCTCCAAACTCCTGCACCCCGTACAGCATCTGAATTGATGGCTTTTTCACCTGTACCAAAATACATTATATTGTGATTTGTGGGATCCTGACAAATACTTCCAATGGCAAGATTGCCAAGAAAATCATTTACTAATGTCCAATTGGATGGTCGAAGAGAAATATCAGTGGTTTTCCAAACACCTCCATCTATGCCGCCTACCCAAACTGTATTGCCTGTCGGATCTGCTAAATCTACCCACATTGCTCTCACACGGCCTGAAGTAATTGCTCCAGTGCCGGGTCTGGTATTTCCATTACTAGAGCCTACAACATCTTTATACGGTCCTCTTTCCGTCCATACTAAAGGTGTTCGGCTTCCGATGTAATTATTGATTAGTCTTTCTCGGGTTTGATAAGCATTTGGCAATCTAAATTTTGGTACATACCCTAATTTAGGATCCAGGGTAGCTTCTATTTCATGTTGCAATCTTTTTGAAATTCCAGCCGGAGTTTCTTTTATTTCGCGGATTTGAGAAAATCCTGATTGAAAAAAATAGATTGAAAAAAGTAGTACAAAAAATGACTTCATTTTTGATAAATATTTGAGGTTAATAAAAATAATACATGATGTTCAAAATACAATTTTTAATATTAAGAACAAGTGACTCAGTTAAATACTGAAATCAACTTCATAAAACATATTATACCTTTTGTGGATTTTTGGTTTTTTTTTAGTAAAAAACAAAAAAAAACCGTGTTGCATGTATCATTAATCAAATGATGACAAGGCAAATGTAAGCATCATTATAGAATAAAAAAATATTTAATATAATAATTGAAAAAAAAGTTTTAAAAAAAGAAAAATAGTAAAATTTCATACATCTGCTACTGTATGAAGATAATAGGTTACTCAATATTTCAATTAAAAATTTGGGATAAAATAATTTTTTAAAAATTGTTTAAACCTCATAATTTCCATCAAAGTCCACTATTTCAGGTGTTGCTTTTGAATTGTAAAGCTATCCAAGCACTTGCAAATTTGATAAAGATTTTAGATATGTCGGTTAAAGTTAATTTATGTCTTCTCAACATCTTTATATGAGTGTTTAGTTAAAATGAGGTGATTTTCGTATGTTAAAATTGAACAGGATTGTAACTATAAATTTTTTATTCCTAATCCAGGAAGTTCATTTGGATACATATACCCACTTTTAATGGTAAATCCACCAGAAAAAAATGGATCTTCGATATCGAAACTCCCATCGAGGTCCAGATATTTGGTGTTTTCACATGAATAGGCTGCATGGAGCGCTGCTGTAATACTGACAATATTTTCATCGTTGCATCCCCAAAAAAGAGAAATGCAGCTTTTTTGCGCAATTTCCGAAATTTGACGTGCGCCTGAGATGCCACCACACTTCATCAGTTTGATATTGAAGACACCATATGGTTGTGGTCTTTCAGCCAATTTGATAGCTGAATGTATATTGATCAGGGATTCATCTGCTACCAGAATGCTTTTGTCACTTTTATCCAGTTTATTTAACTCATCATCCATTGCAACAGGCAAAGGTTGCTCAATCAGTTCGATGTCAAGTTTTTTTGTTTCCTTGATAAACCGTCGTAATGCAAATAAATCATATCCCTGGTTGGCATCCACTCGGATGGTCACTTTATTTCCAAAAGTTTCGGATATTTTAGTCACCCTTTCTATGTCTTCATCAATATATACTCCTGTTTTTATTTTCAAAATCCTAAATCCTTGTCCATAATATTGTTTTGCTTCTTTTATCATCTCATCGACATCTTTAATACCTATGGTGATCGATGTTGGAAGTGGCTTGATCTTTTGGCCATATATGTTTAGTACCGAAATATTATTATTATTTCCAAAGGCATCATGCAGGGCAATATCTATAGCTGCCTGTGTACCCGGTAATTCAGGAAAAAGCCTAACTACATCTGTTATTAATTGTTGAAAATCATTGATGTCTTTTCCTATGAGAAATTGTATGGCATCACTTTGCAGGTTTTCCAATGTATTTTGGGGTGTTTCACCCACGACTTCCGGAAATGGATTTGATGCACCGAAGCCGATAATACCATTGGCTAATCTCAATTCAAATAATACAATGTCAGTATCAAATATGGTTTTATACGCTATGGTATAAGGTTTTGTTAGTGGAAACTTTTGCAAAGTGGCTTCAAAACTTACTATTTTCATAAAATATCCCTTGAAATTAAATTGCTGAGTATTGGAATAATACCATTTACCCCTTGTTGTAATGGCAGTAATACAGGTATATTCAATTCGTTTTCATACATGGTTTGAAAATGTATCGCTTCATCTTCAGTACAATCTTCCGTATTGATAGCTATAGCAATAACTTGGGAATCATACATTCTGATCAATTCGACTTCTGATTTGAGAGAATGGATGGCGCCCCAGGACTCTGTATGTTCATAGTACTGTCTTTTGGGTGCGTGTACCAAAATTACATATTTTGCATTGCCTGAAACCAGCAATTCTGCACCACAGGGACCACTTGGATTTCTTAAAGCCGACTGACCTTCGATTAATATGATATCCGGATGTGTTTCTTGCCAGCAACTGACGATGGCATGTTCCAGTTCGCCGGATATAAAGTCATTCAAAGTAGAATCGAGGACAAAACCATATTTTCCGCCTTGCAACCAACCTGTCTGACCAGTGTATATCATTTGCGCATTGAGTCCGGTATAGTGGCATGCCTCAATTACATATCTGCAGGTAGTCCTTTTCCCCAACGCACAATCAGTGCCCAGAACTGCGATTACAGGTGATTTGACGCTAAATATTTCTCCGGACCAGAAATGTAAGTCTTTTTTATTTTTTGGCTTTCTGACGTCTATCAGCTGCACCCCGGAATCATTTGCCGCTTTTACAAGATCTGGAAAATCAGTCAGGTATTCATGCAAACCATTAACAATTGACATACCGTGATAAATACATGATTGTATGACAGGTAAAAAGTCTTTGGGCAGTACTCCACCTACAGTGGCTATTCCAATGATACAATACTGAATATGTGTAATTTGCCGGACTGCTTCTTCTACATTTGACAGAACAGGAATATTTCTATGTTTTCCATCCAGCTCTTCGCCGGCATCCTTACCGGCATGCATGATGTCAATCACTGCACATATGGTGAATCGTTCCGTGCCGCGAATCAGGCCATGGGCTGTTTTAGCATCGGATTCATGCAGCATTCCGTCAGTAAGGACGATTGCTTTGGGTTTATTCTCAGACATTTTGATTTTCCGGATTTATTCTTTTAACAATAGTCTGCCGGGATAATTCTTGGTTGATTTTTTATCTTTATACACTTTTATGCCATTCACCCATACTGCCAGTATGCCATCGGACAATGCACCCGGATTTTTGATATCTGAGTTATCCATTACGATTTCAGGATCGAACAAAACCATATCAGCAAAATATCCTGAAGCTATAACACCCCTTTTTTTCAAACCTACATGTTCAGCAGCAAGCGATGTCATTTTTTGAATAGCATTTTCAAGACGCATGATTTTTTTATCCCTTACATAATAGCCAAGAACCCTTGTGAAAGCACCAAATCCTCGTGGATGACCACCAATGGCACCATCCGAACAAATATTGGTGTGCGCCCAGGAAAGAAAAGGTATGATATCCGAGTCGGTCATAGACTTGCCCATGATTGTTTCTATCCCATTGACTTCAGGATGTATCTTTTCATAGGAATCAGCTGCAGCTACCAGATAAAGGAGTGTACCGGCTATGTTTTCATTTCTCATTTTGGCAATTTCTGCAATAGTTTTCCCTACATAAGATGGCTCAGGAGCAAATCTGACCATTACAGAACCAAACGGGTCAAAAAGATGATCTATGGCATAATTTGAACCTGAAAGACTGGTGAAATTTTTTTTCGGAAAAAGCACACGAATGGTTGAGTTCCAGAAATCATAAGGATAACAATCCGCCGTAATATCTATTCCATCCATTCTCGCACTTTGCAATTTGGCTAACAGTGCCGGACCCGTGCCCCATTCGTCCTTAAGCGCTATTTTAAGATGTGATATCTGCACTGGTAATTTTGCTATACGGCCTATATCAATGATTTCGTCGATGGCATCAGTCATGTTTATATCTTCGCTCCTTATGTGACTGATGTATCTCGTTTTAGCATTCGCAGCTACTTTGGCCAATTCAATCACTTCATGACGACTGGCATAAAATCCTTGCTCATACTCCAGGCCTGATGACAAACCCAATGAACCTTTTGATAATTCCTCAGCCAACAGGTTTTTCATTTTTTCCAATTCTTCAGGTGTTGCCATCCGATTCAGATCATGACTTCCCATAGCCATTTCTCTCAAAGTAGCATGACCGGTGTATGTGGCGACATTGACAGCGCGAGGTGTTTTTTCAAATCTCATTTTTAATGTATCCATCAGATAACTGCCTCCATCCTGACCTGAAACTATGGTGGTTATACCTTGATTTAAAGCAGCAATAGCTTCAGGCATTCTATTGAGGGAGCTTTCGATATGGCTGTGTGTGTCAATAAATCCCGGTGCTAAAATTTTGCCTTCACCATCTTCAATCATTTCGTCTTTGTATGGTTTCAAATCTCCGACTGCCGATATTTTATCACCTTCAATGCGCACAGATACACTACGTGCCGGTGTGTTTGTTCCATCTATCAATCTTATATTTGTAATAAGAAATGTATTAGTAATGCTTGCAGCAGAGCCATTAAATATTGATCTCACTACACTTCTTGCCAGTTCATTGTCTCCACTACTCAAAAAAACCAGGGTCCTTTGATTTTTTACATCCCGGATAATCAGATTTTTGAAGCCTACCCAACTACCGGTATGAGAATATTGTTCGTTTTCCTTATCTATAAACCATCCGAATCCATATGGATATGTAGTTCCGTCTTTCAGTTTTACAGGTGAAAAAACTCTTTTCAAGGTTGATTTTTTTACCAGCTTTTCGGTACTCAGTGCTTGTTCCCAATTCAGGAGGTCTTCGGTTGAAGCATAAAAATTACCATCACCCGTTACTCCATCGATATAAAAGAGGTCATTTATTACTCTTTTGCCGTCTTTTTCAGAAAAACCCATTACATGAGTGGCTGGAATGTTCCCATTGTATACATTGTGCACGTAGGTATGTTTCAGTCCAAGCGGTTTCGCAATATTCTCATCTACAAAGCCTGTCAAAGTCTGCTTTGATATTCTTTCAATAATAACCGCCAATAAAATGTATGCGGTATTGGAATATCTCCATTTTGTACCGGGTTCAAAATCCTTCGAAGGTTTCAGCCTTGAGAATAATTTGATTATTTTTTCATTGTCTAAGGTATCCAGCGGGCTTCTGTTTTGTATAAAAAGTGTTTCATAATCGGGAATACCTGAAGTATGTGTCAAAAGATGACGGATACTGATATTTTCATAAGGTAATTCAGGGAGATACTTTTTTACATTGTCGTCAATGCTAAGTTTTCCTTTTTCTTCCAACATCACGATACACATGGCAACAAATTGTTTAGATATTGAAGCCAGATTGAAGGATGATTCCGAATTTAATGGTCTGTTGGACGTAATATCAGTGACACCGAGGCTTTTTAGAAATAATATTTTACCATGCTCAGCATACAGCACAGCCCCGTTAAACCTACCTGTATTGTATAAATTGGTTAGAGCAGTATCCAGTTGTCCTGAAATATTGGAAAGCTGAGAGCGACAAAATGCTATTGATATTAATACAAAAACAAATGATAGAATATACCGCATAATGCAAGATAATTTGCGCTAATATACATAGTATTGAAATGCAAAATTACCTGCAACAAATTTTTCTGAAAATTTAAACCAGATTACGCATTGGGCTTTGTTACGAGACGGAATTATACAAAATAGCTATGAAGCACGGAATTTTTATCCCGCAGTCATAGCAAATGCTAAGATGAGGACAGAAAAATGAGTACTGAAATAGATATGCAGTAGAATTTTGTTGTAGTAAATTCCTAATGCGTAATTTGGGTTTAAACCAGATTGA
>JAYTNJ010000376.1:0-4880 GCA_043748345.1 Saprospiraceae bacterium | reverse complement strand
ATAAAAATTTTTTAACGTTTTAGCATTTTGTAAAGGATTTGCCCAATTGATACCAGCCTCCACGCCTATGAGATTGAGGTCAACATACGATTTAATTTGTGGAGCAAGTTTCATATCTGATACTCCGGAAAGGACATCAGCGTAAGAAACATCAGCAGGGTTGGCTTCAAAATGATAATATCCTAACACTGAGCCACTCAAAGCATTTACACCACCGGCATTATTGGTCGAAAGATCATTTGATGTGCCTGCATTGCTCAGGTGATTTGGATTAACAATATCTGCTCCAAATAACTGCCATCTGTTAGTCTCGGGAGAAAATCCTCTGAATACAATACCATTTGCTCCGTCGTTGGGTGTACTGAATCCCGGATATTTTATCAGTATTCTCGATGGGTCCTGAAAAGAAGCCGGCATTATTTTATACTGATTTTTGGTCATGGTGAGATCTCCGGATTGAAAAGCATCTTCCGTGATAGTAATAGTATCTAAATCCTGATAGCTTGTATCAGAAATAAATGTGATTTGCTGACTGACAATTACTTCAAAGCAGGCAAAACAATAAACAATAGTCAAAAAATACTTATTCATTTATTACGATGGCCTAAAAATACGTTCAATTAGCATCCTTTACAAATGCATTTTTTTTATTAAGTCATTAAATTTTTCAATATGTTGCCAGCTGACTTTTTAACATATATGAAAATTAATGTATCCCTAAAATATCTTTTAAAAACTGCTCATCTACTTCAGCGCCGGCAAAATCATCAAAAGCTTTTTTTGTGACTTCTATAATATGTTTGCTTATAAATGGTGCTCCTTCTCTACCGCCTTGTTCAGCTGATTTTATACAACATTCCCATTCCATCACCGCCCAGCCATCGTAGCCATATTGTGATAATTTGCTAAAGATTCCTTTAAAATCTACCTGTCCATCTCCGGGAGATCTGAACCGGCCCGCCCTATCCTTCCAGTCGGCATATCCTCCATAAACACCACATTTCCCCGTAGGATTAAACTCAGCATCCTTTACGTGAAAAGTCTTAATACGCTCATGATAATGATCTATATACTGAAGATAATCAAGCTGTTGCAACACAAAATGACTAGGATCGAAAAGCAGACATGCCCTTGAATGGTTGTGTACCTTCTCCAGAAATCGCTCATAACTAAGTCCATCGTGCAAGTCTTCGCCAGGATGTACCTCATAGCATACATCGACTCCACATTCATCAAAGTGATTGAGAATAGGCAGCCATCTGTCTGCCAGCTCTTTGAATCCCAGCTCTACTAATCCCGGAGGACGTTGTGGCCAAGGATTCATGGTATGCCAAAGAAGGGCACCTGAAAAAGTTGCATGAGATTTCAAACCGAGTCTTTGACTAGCTAATCCGGCATTTTTGACCTGAATTTTTGCCCATTCGGTACGTTCTTTTGGTTTTCCTTTGAGAGCATCAGGAGCAAAATTGTCAAACATAAGATCATAAGCCGGATGTACTGCCACCAACTGACCCTGGAGATGGGTGCTCAACTCTGTTATCTCCAGTCCATAACTATTTATTTTACCTTTCAGTTCATCACAATAAGTTTGACTTTCAGCAGCCAGATCGAGATTAATCAGTCGGCTTTCCCAAGTGGGAATCTGAACCCCTTTATATCCGAGTGAGGCTGCCCATTGACAAATAGAATCCAGAGAATTGAATGGGGCGTCATCTCCCATAAATTGAGCCAGAAATATACCAGGACCTTTTATTGTTTTCATTTGCATTACTTGTTATTATAAATATAGTTATTGAATTCAAAATTTATCAATATGGCACAATTACTATATAGCAAGCCACTTCTGGTCGCTCTTGCCTGATTCCACCACTTTATATATAAATTCCATACCTCTGACCCCATCTTCAATACCAGGAAAGTCCTTATACATAGGATTCACTTCAATACCCTCCAGTTTTGCCTGAATACATTTGGCTACATTTCGATAAATATTGGCAAACGCCTCAAGATATCCCTCGGGATGACCTGCCGGAATTCTGGTATGAATGGCTGCTTCCGGATACAAACCATGGCTGCCTGTCCGTAATACCTGAATGGGTTTATCCAACCATCGTACGGTCAAAGTATTTGGTTCCATTTGCGACCATTCAAATCCCCCCTTTTCACCATATACTCTGATCCGTAAATTGTTTTCTTCACCTGCTGAAATCTGGGAAGCATACAATATGCCCCTGGCCCCATTCTCAAATCTCAATAATACATTACCATCGTCATCCAGTTTTCGCCCATCCACCATAGTGCTTATATCAGCACATAATTCGGTTATTTTTAATCCCGTAATATACTCAGCTAAATTTTCAGCATGTGTACCAATATCTCCCATTGCACCGGCAATACCTGATCTCTCCGGGTCCGTGCGCCATGCGGCTTGTTTTTGGTCAGAAGATTCAAGGAGCGTTGATAACCATCCTTGAGGATACTCCACGACTACTTTCCTAATTTTACCTATGTCTCCGTGTCTGACCATTTGCCTGGCCTGTTTCACCATCGGATAGCCTGTATAATTATGAGTTAAAGCAAAAATCATGTCAGAATGTATGACGATATCACGGAGTTCATAAGCTTCTTCCAAATTATATGTCAAAGGTTTATCACAAATCACATGAAATCCATGCTGTATCGCCATCAGCGCAGGCCCAAAATGAACATGATTTGGGGTTACTATTGAAACCACATCCATACGAATATCTACCGGAAGTTTTTTTTCTTCAGTGATCATTTCCATGTAGGTATTGTACACTCTATCAGGTGAGACAAACAATTCTTCACCTGAAAGTTTTGATTTGACCGGATCGCTACTGAAAGCACCACATACCAACTCAATCTGACCATCCATTGCTGCAGCCATTCTATGCACTGCACCAATAAATGCACCTTGACCCCCGCCGACCATTCCCAATCTGATCTTTCTGCTCATAACTTTATATGTGTTAAATTATGCGCCAAAGTAGAGAGAAAATCAGAATATTTTGTATTTACAAAAAACTAATTTTATTAAAAAATCAACGGAAAGCTGTAGAAAGATTTTCAGCAAGTTGTGAAATGATGGGCATCTGACTAAGAGAATGAATTTGTTGCGTAGTTCTGATATCGTACAAAGTTTTCCCATTAAAGAACTTCTGCATATCCAGTATTATGTCCACATGGGTGACTTGATCTTTCACAATGGTCAATGTTTTATTTAAGACAATTTTTTTGTAGGCGTCGTTTGCTCCTAAATGTAGGGCAAAAGATGTTTCTGAAATAAGTTTTCCATTCAAAGAAATCTGACCTTCAGGCCGGAAAAAAATATAACTTTTCCATGCTGACCAATACTCTGCTGAACTACTGAGAATATCAACTGATTTAAAATCTTTAGGAGCCTTGGCATTACTATCTTTTGGCACTCCTATACCAAAGTCAAATGAAGTATAATTTCCTGGCCTGACCTCTGAAATTTTATATTCAAATCCATTAGGCGCAACAGGAGCGGTGTGGCTATTAGTGAGATTCAGGTAATCAATATCTTTGACAATTATATCACCGTTTTGTGCTCTTAAAGTCATATCTGAAATGTAAAATGAAAGCCTTGTCATAAGCAACTTATCTTTTGTAACCGGATATTCATAGTTTTTAAACATCTCCAAAGGTTGATCTCCATATACCAACTTAATCCTGAAATTAATTTCTCCAGCATCTTCATTAGACATTTTGCCACATGAAAAGATTCCAAGGGAAATAAAAATCATTATAACCAGGTTTCGAATTATCATAATTTACTGTTTAAATATAGTTATAACAATTCCAAATGAAAAATATTTTACAATTCTCATTATTATTTTAAATTACAGTAAGGTGGTTTACCAATTTTTGTGTCAAGCGATTGTAATCTATCCTTGCACCAGGACAGGTTACTTTTTGAGAGTAAATTTATGTACCATGACTTATTATAAGATCGGATTGTGCCTGATTTTAGGTATAATTCTGTTATCATCCTGTACCAACGCGGATGATAGTAACCAGAATCTAGATTCAAATCTAATAGACTTGCTTAAAGCACAGTCTCCCTCCGGAAACATTTCATATTACGAACTTCCTGCATCAAAAGACTTTGACAGGATTCCTCAGGATCCAAAAAACCCTTTGACTCTCCAGAAGATTGCCTTAGGAGGCTTCCTCTTTCATGAAACAGCTTTATCCACTGAGGGTAAAGATCCTACTCTTTCACAAACATATTCCTGTGCAACTTGTCATCATTCAGAAGCAGGTTTTCAATCGGGTATTTTGCAAGGACTAGGAGATGGGGGCACAGGTTTCGGATTGAGAGGAGAATTGAGAACGGTAAAATCTAATTTTGCTGACCCTGATGCAAAACCATTAAAATCTCCGTCAGTTTTGAATGGTGCGTGGCAACCAAACCAAATGTGGAATGGTCAGTTTGGTTCGTCTCATTTGAATGCTTCTACTCAATCACTGTGGCTTAAGGATACAGAGCTTAAAATAAATAATCTTGGATATCAGGGTCTGGAATCCAGAGCTATTGCCGGACTTAAGATGCATAGATTGAAGATTTCAGAAAATATCCTTACCATGGGAGCATATAAAAAACTATTTGATGAGTCATTTGCTGAGTTTCCTAAAATCATGAGATATACTGAGGAAATGACAGGGCTTGCTATTGCTGCATATATAAGAACACTAACATCTAATGAAGCTCCATTTCAAAAATATTTACGCGGGAATGTGACAGCATTAAGTGACGAAGAAAAAAATGGAGCTATCTTGTTTTTTGGAAAAGCAAAATGTAGTAATTGCCACACAGGGCCTGCTCTTAATAGTAT
>JAYTNJ010000375.1:0-9606 GCA_043748345.1 Saprospiraceae bacterium | reverse complement strand
GGACCATTACATAATCTCCGGGTTTCAATCCAACTCTTTTGGGAAAGTTGATCATTTTATTCTGACTGTTTCTACCTTTAAACTCCCGATCAGATCGTTTACTATCTCCTTCTATCAGCACCTTAAAGGTTTTGCCGATGTCTGCAGTATTTAAATGATATGACATTTTCACCTGTATATCAACTATCTCCTGAAGCCTTCTTTTTTTGACCGTTTCCGGTACATCGTCCGTCAATTTTTTTGCTGCGGGTGTACCGGGTCTTTCTGAGTAAAAAAACATATAAGACATAGTATATTTTGCCCAAAGTATCATGGTAATTGTATCCAGATGTTCGTCTTCTGTTTCTGAGCAGAATCCTGTGATGATATCAGATGAAATGGCACAATCCGGAATGATTCTGTAAATTGATTCTACCCGATCCATATACCATCTGCGATCATAAGTTCGGTTCATCAGAGATAGAATTCTGCTGTTTCCCGATTGTACTGGCAGGTGTATATAATTGCAGATATTTTCATATTTTGCTATGACATATAATACTTGATCTGTGATATCTTTGGGATGTGAAGTAGAAAATCTTATCCTGAGATCAGGATTAACGAGTGCTACCTTCTCCAGCAATTGTGCAAAATTAATATGCTCCGAGCCATCAGGGTTTGTCCATTTATAGGAATCCACATTTTGGCCCAGCAAGGTAACTTCCCTGAAGCCTCTTTGAAACAGATCTGTAGCTTCCGCAACGATGGAGTAGGTATCTCTGCTTCGCTCCCTGCCTCTCGTGAACGGTACTACACAAAATGAACACATATTATCACATCCTCTCATAATGGAAATAAAAGCTGAAACCCCATTGCTTTCCAATCTTAAAGGAGAGATATCAGAATAGGTCTCCTCCCTTGATAATAAGACATTTATACCTTTTTCACCATCATCTACTTTTGCCAAAAGATGGGGAAGGTCTCTGTATCCATCAGGGCCAACTACAATATCCACCAGTTTTTCCTGCTCCAGTAATTTTGATTTGAGACGCTCAGCCATACAACCTAGTACACCGATCATCAGATCAGGTTTTTTCATCTTGAGGCTATTGAATACGTTGAGTCTGTTTCTGACCGTATCTTCTGCTTTTTCACGTATCGAACAGGTATTCACCAGAATAAGGTCAGCAGCAGCCATTTCTCTGGTGGGGCTATACCCATCTTCAGCCAGTATTGACGCCACAATCTCTGAATCACTAAAATTCATCGCACAACCGTAAGATTCAATATAAAATTTTTTTATTGAAGGGGCTGTTTGATTATAAAATAAAACTTCGCCCTGCTTTGTTTCATCGATCTCCTTTTTCAGACCTTGGAGTGTCACATTATCGTCGTACATGTAATTAAAATAGATTTGGCCTGCAAAAATACAACAAAATCATACGTGATATGACAAAATGACAGAAAATCTATTTACTTGCCTGAATTTGACATAACAGAACGAAACATAAGGTTTATACAAAAATATTAACAGTAAATCTAAGCACCTTTTATAAAGGTCACATAAAATCAGATAAAAAAGTTAACAGAATACTTATACAATTAATTCAAAGATATTATCTTTGCACCCGCATTCAAATTTTGACCCATGGTGTAATGGCAACACTCCGGTTTTTGGTACCGTCATTCTAGGTTCGAGTCCTAGTGGGTCAACAAAAGAAAAGCTTTACAGATTAATTTTTGTGAAGCTTTTTTTTATTTATAATCTGAAATAAATTGACACGAAAACTTGACTATATCTTTTATAAACTATAAAGAAGTCTGAAATTTGTATTCGTAAAAAGGTGCGACAGATATACAGCTATATTATTGATTTAGTGATTTGGATATTTGAAGGTAGAAGCTTATCTTTACTTTAATATTATGCATTTTACAGCATTGAATAATTGCATTTTCTGAATCAAATCATGATAATTATTAGGACAAATGAGAGTTACAAAAAAGTTATCTCCTGAACAACAAGCAGAATTATTGCAAATATTAAAAACCCGTTTTGAGAAAAATTTAAATCGACATGAAGGTATTAAATGGGATCATATCTTAGCAAAACTTGAATCTTATACCGAAGGATATCGAAATGAAAAACTGTGGACATTAAATGAAATGGAAAGAACAGGTGGCGAACCGGATATTGTTTGTTGGGATAATAATACTGAAGAATACTTGTTTTATGATTGTGCCAAAGAAAGTCCGGCAGGCCGCAGAAGTGTTTGTTACGACTATGAAGGTCAGGAATCAAGAAAAGAATTTAAACCGGAAAACAATGCAGTTGATATGGCTGCTGAAATGGGCATTGAACTTTTGACAGAAGAGCAATATCGTGAATTGCAGAAGCTTGGAAATTTTGATACAAAAACATCAAGTTGGTTGAAGACACCTGCTGAGATCAGAAAACTCGGTGGCGCCATCTTTGCTGATTTCCGATACGGTAGTGTTTTTGTGTATCATAATGGTGCTCAATCATATTATGGCGCAAGAGCTTTCCGCGGCTTGCTAAAGCTCTGATCAGTGTAGATTGAGATTGCTATCATAGTTAAACATACCGTCGATTTATCACCCTTAATGTAGATTCAAGTAAGTAAAATTATTTCAATGGTTGTTGATAACTAACATTTAATAGTTAAAATTATTATTGGTTTATTTTATAAAATAATATGTTTGTAGAATCTTATTCGGGTTGTTAATGTTTCAATTGAATTTAAATTTTATTAAAATAGTTTTTTTTAATATATAATATTAGAAATCGTTTGCACAATTGTTTGTATTGATAACTTTTGTCAAATTTGATTCAAACAAATGACTTCAAAATAAAAGATTAAAAACTTCAGTAAAAAAAACCTTGTTAAAATTTATCTGTTTATTAAACGTTATTTAATACATGGACACCATATATCATAAACAATATTTTCTAAGCCCTAATGCTGAGTGGGTGGTATTTATCCATGGAGCGGGTGGTAGCTCTGCTGTTTGGTTTAAACAGATCAAAGCTTTTAGCGAACATTTTAATATACTTCTCATAGATCTAAGGGGACACGGTAAATCAGCCGAATTTGCTGAGAAAAGTAAAATATCCGGATACTCTTTTGAACTCATAGCGCAGGATATCATCCACGTTTTGGATCATCTGAAAATTAATAATGCGCATTTCATAGGTGTATCTTTGGGTACTCTTGTGATCAGACAACTTGGTGAAATGATAAGTACTCGGGTAAAATCAATGGTATTGATTGGAGCGATCACTAACTTCAATTTTAAATCCAGATTTTGGGTTGGATTGGGAAGTATCTTCAAAAGTGTAATTCCATATATGTGGTTATATCGTTTGTTTGCTTTTGTAATCATGCCGGCACCAGCGCACAAAGAATCTAGAAATGTATTTGTGGCAGAAGCGAAAAAGCTTTGCAGAAAGGAGTTTTTGAGATGGTACAAACTTACAGGCCAGTTGACGGGAGTTTTCCATAAATTTAAAATTCACTTGCCAATACCCACCCTATATGTCATGGGAGATCAGGATTACATGTTTCTGGAGCCCATAAGAAATACCATCAGCAATGTTCAGCATGCAGGCTTACTTGTTGTTCAGGAATGCGGGCACGTGGTAAATATTGAGAAAGCAGTGTACTTTAATGACCAGGTTATCTCCTACTTAAAGGGACTTAATGCTAACATTAAGAGAGAAGTACCTATTATTTCATTGACTTGATTTTTCTCGTATTGCCTCCTGAATTCTTATTCCGCGAATTTTGCTATCCAACCATGAAATAATATCGAGATATAGGAAAGGTCTCCTTTCATAAGGGTCTTTCTGATATTTGACCAGTCGTGCCCTGAGTTTTATAAATTCACCTTTAAGGTCTTTTTTGGTCATCAAAGGAGTCTTTCTAAGAAAACTCAGGATTTCTTTTTGTACTGCTTGAAGGTCTTCCATCTTATGGAGGAAACGATAAACTGATTTTATCTGATAGCTCACCAGAAAGTCATTGCCTATTTCGTAGTGGCTGATGAGAGTAAGTATTCTCGCAAAACACTGTATATCTTCCCTTAAACCTCCTATAGGACTATTGATGATAAGATTAAGATAGTCTGTTGCTTTGTTGAAGTCATCTGCGCCAAAATACACACATGCGATTTTATAGTTAAACACCATCTCTCTGTTGATATCCCAATAGTGGTCCCCTGATTTCAGTACATTCACTACTTCTTTGATTTCGGTCACTCCTTTATCATAATCTCCAGTAAGAAATATTTTGTTCAAAAGATGGATGTATTTAAATAGCCTGAAGTTAGACAATTGGTTTTCGGTGAGTCGCTCGTTTTCAAGGTCTGAAAAATCTTTATAGTTCGCAATAAATTTATCAGTTTTATTGGCCATGTAGAGTGCATTAAGCGAATTGTGTAGGCCCTTAAAAAATAATACCGGGTCTTCCTGCTTCATATGTGGGTACTGGCTAAAACATTCAACCCACTTTTGTGAATATTTATAATAATTTAAAAAATCCTGCGTCATATGATAATACCAAACCATAGATTGGTAATAATATATCTTTTCATAAAAACCTAATTTGTTTATTTTGACTTCGGGAAGATTGGAATAAAAATAATCTTTTACCTGCTCAAAATCCTTTTTATCACGGACATATCCGTATTTTAAATACATACCATACAACATGATCGAAAGATTGGAAAGTTTATCCCTAATGCCGACTTTGTAGAGCATCTTTATACTTTCTTCATTGATTTGTACTGCTTTAAGTGTAGAATTTCCTGTGATGAATTGTGTTTCTATTTTTCTTTCTTCATCCAGAATAAGATATGAAAGTAGTGTTTCGTGTCTGTTTTCGGCTATCTTTTTAGCTTTTTCCAGCATATCCAGGCTGGCTTTTGTCATCCCTTTAGCTTGTAGTATGCGGGAGTAATCCAGTAGCTCCCTGATCGACACATCAGAATATTCCTGCTTGTGCAGATGCCTCATATTGGACAGAATCTGTTTCATCAGATTTGCCTTTATATTCGACAACTGTGACTTTTTTATTTGAGGAATTTTTTTTAGCAAGTCAACCTCTTTATATAATCTTGTCGAATCAATATAGTCAAAAAGCTGCATAAAAAGTTTATCATTGGCATTATTGTCCCTATTAACATAGAGGCTAAAACTCCTTTTTTCGGCCTTGGTCATCGATCTGATGAGCTGTATTAACTGATCTGTCTGCTGACTGGGCATAATTTTGTGCAGATTAATTTTTTTATAAAGGCAAAGGTAGATGTATTTTGTTATAATTTTATTCCTATATTTGAGTTAAAATTTTTGCTCATGCGATTGATTTCTTTGTTCATTTTGGTCTTATTTATGTTTTTTTCTATCACCTACACTTCTGCTCAATACTTCTCTTTTCCTCACGAAAATCCAGTAGAGTTGGGTAAGGTCAAATGGTTAAGAGACTATGATCTGGCTATTCATGAAGCTAAGATCAAAAAGTTGCCTGTTTTTATACTTTTTCAAGAAGTCCCCGGATGCAGCAACTGTACCACGTATGGCAATAATATTTTATCAAACCCTTTGATAGTAGAAACAATAGAAAGTTGTTTTGTCCCACTTTGCATCTACAACAATACTGATGGGAAGGACCGTAAAGTGCTCAATAAATACAATGAACCTATATGGAATAATCCTGTCATTAGAATCACGGACAAAGACGGAAATAATATCGTGCCCAGACAACCGGAATTCAGTAAAATGTCCAACATCTTATCTACGATGATAGACGGCTTAGGAAAATCAGGACAATCAGTACCAAAATATCTGCAGCTGCTTTATGATGAAGAGAGTGCAAAAGAAGAAGGATTGATCGCTGAAGCGTATTTTAGTATGTATTGTTTTTGGTCCGGCGAAAAAGAAATTGCGGGTATACCTGGTGTATTGGCAACCGAAGCTGGATTTATGCATGGAAAAGAAGTGGTCAGCATAAGGTACAGAAGTGATAAAATCTCTCTTGACGATTTATATGCTCAATCGAAAAAACTGGGATGCGGGGATGATGTCTACGGGGGAATACAGGCAGGGGCTCATTTGAAAATTAAACCATTGGGCATATACAGAAAAGATAAAGAAGATAAATACTATTTGTACAACTCAGAATATAAAGTCATACCTATGACAAACTTGCAGAAGACCAAAGTAAACAGAATGCTGGCTTTAGGCCAAAAACCCGACAGTCTATTATCTCCAAAGCAGCTTTCAATACTCAGGTCAAAAAGTAAGTCAGTCAGTCATATTTCTGATCGTATGGAAGATGTGTGGTGGTCAGGGACCGTGCAATAAAAACACCAGTCCAATTATACTATATTTAAATTAGAGGCTAATTGTTGATATTAAAGCTATTGTCGCTTTAGACAGCTTATCCTTAGTTTTATCACAATTTTATATGAATCAGGTCGTCCCCTTCAGTTTTGTATGGCACAAATCTGGCAAAAAGTTCTTCTTCATACCACCCAACTTCACGTGTTTTAGTTATCATTTTTTTATGGTTATCATTTTTATATGCATAGGCTTTCATGTCAATTGAGTTTTTCCAAATACTGAAGGTGGCTTGATATCTAAATGGTAACTCACCGATACCAGCCGCAAAATATGGTCCGTTTTCGATGGTAAGACTATGACTCACAGAAGGTACATCTCTCCAAAACCTGATCATATCTTTCCATCTGATGGTAGCTCTGGTCAGAACTGCAACCGGAAGGTCATCATCATGCTTCGAATTATTCGTAAAAGGAGTCTTTTTGTCCCAAAGACCATGAACCATTGTAGTTCTGAGGTATATCGTTTGACTGGAAATACTTTTAGACTTATAATGGATAAACAAATCGGACCGATTAAAAAATTCAGTGGCGTCTTTTTCCGTTTTCCAGACAATAAGTAACACAAATCTGCCGAAATCCGGCCAAACGCTGAATCCGTTACCGCTGCCACTGCCCATAAGTTTTACAAATTCAGAAGTAGTTTCTTGCTTTACAAGATAATCAAAATTTCTCATACTTCGCAATGCAAATATTTTCTGTTTCCAACCTTTAAAGTTGAACAAGGAAATCGTAGTCACTGAATCTGAAGACATGAGTTATTTAATTTCTTGAAGGAATATCATTCGCTTCAAAACATACTTAAAGTCAAATTGTTTGTCTTGCGATTTGAACAAATATGCCCATGGTTAGTACTAAAAATGTTGCCATTATAGGGAGTGGTATTGCAGGTATTGCTACTGCTATCAGATTGGCCAATAAAGGTTATGAAGTAGACGTTTATGAAAAAAATTCTTATCCCGGAGGCAAATTATCTCACTTTGAAATAAACGATTTTCAATTTGACGCTGGTCCGTCACTATTTACACAACCTGAAAATGTCGAAGAATTATTCAGAATATGTGGAGAAACTACCAGTCAATATTTCAATTACACAGCTGTAAATATAGCGTGCAGATATTTTTTTGAGTCAGGAAAAGTGGTCAATGCTTATGTAGATAACCAAAAATTTGCAGATGAGCTCAAAGAAAAACTGGGTGAAAATCCGGATAATGTGATAAAATACCTGAATGATGCCCGGAAATCCTATGATTCGATAGGTGTTATCTTTCTTGACTTTTCTCTTCACAAGATCAAAACATTTTTTCAATGGAGGATTTTTAAGGCCTTTGCCAATACAAAACTTTCATATTTAGTCTCATCCATGCATGATTATAATGAGAACGCTTTTGATAAAAAAGAAACGATACAGATATTCAATAGGTTTGCAACGTACAATGGGAGTAATCCATATGTTGCACCTGCGATGTTAACGATGATACCTCACCTTGAGCAAAACCAAGGTACATACTATCCTGTCGGGGGCATGATCAGCATTACTAAGGCGCTATATCAATTAGCTACAAAGCAAGGAGTAAAATTTCATTTCGGGAAAGCCGTTGCCTCAATACATCTCAAGAATAATACAGTACATGCTCTTTCTGTTGATAACAAAGTGATGACATACGATAAAGTAGTTTCCAATATGGATGTATATTATACGTACAAAAATTTACTCAATCAACCTGAAAAAGCTCAAAAGGTGCTTCAACAAGAGAGAAGTTCCAGTGCAGTCATTTTTTACTGGGGTATTCAAGGCAAATTTGATCAACTGCATTTGCATAATATTTGTTTCTCATCCGACTATAAGGCGGAGTTTGATAATATTTTTATAAAAAAAACCATTTCAGAGGATCCTACCATTTACATCAATATAACATCAAAAATGGAAGCATCTCAAGCTCCTGCAGGGTGCGAAAACTGGTTTGTGATGGTAAATGCTCCACATGATGACGGTCAGGACTGGGATGACTGGGTTAAAAAGTGCAGAAAAAATGTGATCCAAAAACTTAATCGCATTTTAGCCACTGATTTGGAAAATATGATTGTAGCAGAAGATGTACTTAATCCAAAAATGATCGAAGTGAATACATCAAGTTACACCGGCAGTTTATATGGGACGAGTAGTAATAGTCTGTTTGCTGCTTTTTTTAGACACCCTAATTTTGCACGAAAGATTCAAAATCTATATTTTGTAGGAGGTAGCGTCCATCCGGGTGGTGGAATACCTCTTTGCTTGAAGAGTGCCAAAATTGCGGCAGAAATGATTTAATTTTTTTAAATTTAATGCTAAAAAACAAACGTATTTTATTTTATTTTTCAGTTTTTATTGCCATCTTATTTCATATATGTGGTTGGATAGGCATGCAGACAGATTACCGGCAATGGTTCATAAGTATGACCCCGTTAACCCTGATAATGATGACTATTCTCGCTTTGATAAATGATAGATCGACATCTTTGAAGGCTTTGACGACCTTTTTTGCTTTTGGGTTTTTTACCGGACTGTGCTCAGAAATAATAGGTGTGAATACAGGCCTGCTTTTTGGAAATTATTTTTACGGCACCCCTTTCGGATTTAAAATCTTCGGAGTTCCTGTTTTGATAGGAGTATTATGGCTCTTAACCGTTTCAGGATTTGGACATTTAACCCAAATGCTTTTTTCCAGAATTTTCAAATCAAACGATCAACATGTAGCTGTCATATTCTTAAAAATCACGACAGCTGCTTTGTTAGTAACGCTATATGATTACATACTTGAACCGGGGGCAATTTTTTTGGGTTACTGGCAGTGGCTACCTGATGGTGTAGTTCCCTTTTTTAATTACTTATGCTGGTTTTTTTTAAGTGGCTTTATATTAGTCCCATTTTTTATGTATAAAAGTATACATGCAAATACCAACTATTTTGTTATTATACTAATGATTGTACAGGTTTTATTTTTTCTTGGCTTTCAATTGGCGTAATAAATTTTTCTTTGATGAAAAGTTTACCACTGTTATCGTTTAAAAATTGTGGAATATATTGGTTATTTAATAATCTTATTTCAGATAAAAATTTAACAAAAAAGGGATACAGTTTCTACAACTATATCCCTTTCTCATCGAGATTGATAATGCATTAGAATGACTTAATACTCCCCGAAACACCGGAATGTATATTGGTCTTCTCAG
>JAYTNJ010000374.1:0-4723 GCA_043748345.1 Saprospiraceae bacterium | reverse complement strand
TCAATATAGCTAACAACGATGGAATTACCGACATAAAAAATATCGCTGTCTGTAGCGGAAGTCTCAATAATGTAGCCATCACTGCTCCGTTTATTGACCTAAATGGCGTTCCAACTACTGCAACGGACACCGTGAGAGTATGGCAATCTTATGTCCTGAACAATGCTACTTTTGCTCCTTGGTGCAACAACTGTCAGGATACTTTGGGTGCTTTCAAACCTATAGCACAAGCAACTGCTACACGTATCAATACCGCCTTACCAGGCTCGGTAGTTGTATCTTTTGTACCGTGGTTGGACACAAACGGTAACAGATTGATTGACGCTAGCGAATGTAAAGGTGACACTGTCAGATATATCATTAACATCAATGCTGTACCAAGATTGCGTGCTATACTAAACGATACTATCAATATAGCTAACAACGATGGTATTACCGACATAAAAAATATCGCTGTCTGTAGCGGAATTCTAAATAATGTAGCTATTACTGCTCCGTTTACTGACCTAAACAGCGTGCCAACTACTGCTACGGACACCGTGAGAGTATGGCAGTCTTTTACACTTAATAATGCTATTTTTACTCCTTGGTGCAACAACTGTCAGGATACTTTGGGTGCTTTCAAACCTATAGCTCAAGCTACCGCGACTCTTATTAATACAGCTTTGCCTGGTTCGGTAATTGTATCTTTTGTACCATGGTTGGATACAAATGGTAATAGAATGATAGATGCCAGTGAATGTAAAGGTGACACTGTTAGATATGTTATCAATATAACAACTAATGTGAAACCAGTTATAACAGCCCATCCACAAACAGATAATGTTTGTGAAACTCAAAATGCTGAACTTACGGTGACTGCAACAGGCCCTGGACTATACTATCAATGGCAAGAAGTAACTGCTCCAAATACTTATGTTGATATTCCGGGGGCAAATAACGATACTCTGATCATCCCCAATGTACTGGTATCAGGCAAAACTTACAGAGTAGTGGTCTATTCCAATTACGGAGCTCCATGTCAGGACAGTACCGCCAGCCTTTCGGCTCAGGTTCTGTTCGGCAGCGATACAGGCCTTGCGTGCAACAAGCTGGTAAATATATCATTGGGTGATGATTGTATACTGGACATCCTACCCGATATGATCCTGGAAGGGTCATACAATCATCCTATGTTTTCTGTACAAGTTATAGGTCCCAACAGTCAGCCTATAGGTAGTGTCATCGATGCCTCTTTTGTCAATAAAAAATGGAAGGTGCAGGTTTTTGATAATTGTTCAGGCAATTCATGCTGGGGTGAGATATTCGTAGAAGACAAATTACCACCGGTCATCATATGCCAAAGAGATACGTTGGTCAATTGTTATGACACTACAGATTTCTCAAAGGCACCCAATCTTCCTTTTGTAACCGACAATTGTCTTTCCAATGTTGCAGTGTATGTGATTGAAGATTACACCATACCTTACGGCGCTTGTGTAGGCGATACAGTAGCGGTGCGTATCATCAGATATCAGGCAAAAGATGGATCCAATATTCTATCTAATATCTGCGAACGAAAAATATATTTCAAAAAAATAAATATCCTCGATATCATCATACCTAAACATTATGATGGCCATGTAGGCAATAACCCTGCACTGAGTTGTTCATATGACTGGGAGATCGGCACTAAAAACAGATATCCTGATCCACATGAGACCGGTCAGCCTTATTATATAGGAGGCAATGCATTTGGCGGAAGTATCAAAGACAATGGAATATGCAAAATCAATATCTCCTTTACAGATGACGTCAGAGCCGGTAACTGTGCAGGTAGCATCATCATAGTCAGAAACTGGGCCATCATGGACTGGTGCACCAGACTGATCAGAAACGAAATTCAGGTAATTAAGATCATTGATGACCGTGGTCCTGCATTTGATATAGATACCATTCCGCCTGTCATCACAGATGCTCATGCATGCTCTTCAGACTTTATTGCACCTGCTCCGATCAATGTGTCAGATTGTTCAGGCAGTAATAGCTATACTTATACAGTGCAGTTTCTGTTAGATGGTGGATGTTCTTTATTGCCACTGCCTGATCCTTATGTATTTATATTCGGAAGTACGAGATCAGAACAAATTGTGGCCGGACCTTATAAAGGTAGGTGGAAATTGATAGGCCTCCCTGTTGGATGTACATGGCTAAAATATACATTGACCGATTCATGCGGCAACAGTAGCTCAAAATATAAAAAGATAACTGTTTCTGATGGCACGGCCCCCGTAGCAGTGTGTGATGAGTTTACTATAGCTACACTTTCAGCAGATGGCAAAGCAAGGGTGTATACCAATTCGTTTGATGATGGCAGTTATGACAATTGTTCAGAAGTTACCCTGGAAGTAAGAAGAATGACCCTGGGATGTGACAGTTCTACAGTTTGGCGCAACTACATAGATTTATGTTGTGATGATCCGGGCAGAATAGTCCAGGTAGAGCTAAAAGTTACTGACTTAAGTGGAAATACAAATATATGTATGGTCAATGTGGAAACACAGGATAAAATACAGCCTTTACTCAGATGTCCTGATGATATTACTTTAGGTTGCGGTGCAGATACATCTGCCATTGTGACGGGTAAACCTATTCAGGCTCCATTTAACGCCAATGGTGGGTATTATAATGACAACTGTTATAATGTAACCCTTACATGGACTAATGAAGGTACACTCAATAAATGTGGTGAAGGTATCATTTTCAGAACCTACAAAGTAAGCGATAGGGCAGGAAATTTCAAAACCTGTGTACAAAAGATTACAGTGCGTAATGCTGTAGCTTACTCCGGACCATCATGGGCCAAAGTAGGATATATGGAGATAGAAGGATGTATCAATAAAGATACAGACCCGTCAAAAACCGGCAGGCCTGTGTATAACAACGGTCCATGCAGTCTGGTATCTTCCAACTTTACTGATCAGGTATATTCAAATGTGGACGGAGTATGTTACAAAATATTGAGAAAATGGACGGTAATCGACTGGTGCAAATTCCGATCAGAAGCTGATGCTGTAACCCACAGATGGCCATCCAATCCTACTGAAGGTGTAAACCAATGGACACACACACAGATGATAAAAGTAGTGGATCGTACTAAACCGGTGATATCCATGATTAATGTAGGAATTACTTTCCAGATGACGGGCGGCTCATGTGGTGGTCAGATAGATTTGACCGAGACTGCAACCGACTGTTCAGCTGGTGCAACAGCAGCATTAACATGGTCGTATATTGTCAAAAGAAATAATGCCATATTCAAAACGGGATCAGGTATCGGTTCTGCTCTGAATGCGAGCGGAAATTATGAAGCAGGTACTTATGAAATAACATGGACAGCTCAGGACCTCTGTGGTAATACTGAAAATAAAACATATACATTTACCGTAAGGGATAATAAAAAACCTACCGTGTATTGTCTGTCCTCACTTACTACAGTGGTAATGCCATCAGCAGGGACTGTAAGTATTACCGCAAGAAATTTTGACAAAGGATCTTTTGATAACTGCCCGGGAGCCTTATTATTCTCATTTGTAGAAAAATATCCTACAGCATCAAGTGATTCTATCAGCACATTTACGTGTTTAGACTTTCCTGCAGATAAGGACACTATACACAGATCTTTGAGAATGTATGTCTGGGATCAGGCCAGAAACTTTGAATATTGTACAGTCAATATTATCGTACAGAAAAATGCAGCTTGCAGTCCAGCAGAATTGCCGTTGAATATCGGTGGAAAAATAAGCACGGAGAAAAATATCATGATGAATGAAATACCAGTATATCTGACAGATGAAAATACGACAGTCAACAAAATGTTCAAAACTGATGGTCAGGGCTCATTTAGTTTCAGCAAAATGTCCGCTACTGGAAGTTATCTGATCAAACCGGAAAAAAATGATGGTCATCTGAATGGTATTTCAACCCTGGACCTGGTCTTGATTCAGCAACATATTTTGGGTGTTAAACCATTTACAAGTCCTTATCAATACCTGGCGGCTGATGCAAACAATGACAGCAAAGTGACAGCTGCTGACCTGGTAGAAATCAGAAAACTTATTTTAGGTGTTTATGAAAAATTGCCTAAAAACACATCATGGAGATTTTTTGATAAAACACAGCCGATTGCCGATCTTAATAAACCATGGGGTCTAAACGAATCTATTTTCATTCATAAGAAGTCAGGCGATATGATGTACAATAACTTCATGGGAGTAAAAACCGGAGATATCAATACTTCAGCTGTTGCCAATATCAGTGCACCTCAGGTTGAACCAAGGCGATCATCAGGTACTATTACAGTTGATGACATTAAATTTACCAAAGCACAAACCTTACTTGTACCCGTGACTACTCAGAATATCGAAAGTATCACAGGTCTTCAGGGTACCTTTATGTATGATGATAAGAAACTCAAATTTAAAAAGATCATACCAGGTGTGGTAAATCTGACGCAGGATTGTTACGAAGTACATAAAGAAGGTGTTCTCCTTTTCAGCTGGCATGGAATGAATCAGGAAGTACAGGTAGCTGAAAAAGTGCTTTTCCTCATCGAATTTGAATGTAATGAAGAAGGCCAGATATCTACATCATTTACCCTGTCTTCAGATATAGTAAAAAGCGAGTACTATGGCAGTGACCTGGTTGAAAATAACCTCAAGTTGTCATATAATCAAGTCAATAC
>JAYTNJ010000373.1:0-5383 GCA_043748345.1 Saprospiraceae bacterium | reverse complement strand
ATCCTCGGGCACCAAAACAACCAACATCAGAATATCCCTGGTCATCCGTAAAAATAATTATTACATTGGGTTTCTTTTTAGCAGCCGACAAGGACTTTAAAGGGTGACATCCCAATGATATTGTTGTAAAGAAAAGACAAAATAAATACTTATTTAATGTCATAAAAGTCTATTTAAATTTAATTTTTCAAAGGTAGACAATAGTATGGATAGATAATATCTGATGGTAAGAAATCAGCAGTGTTAAAAATCAGAAAGTCGTGCGCAAATTTGCGGAAACGTTTTCTGCTTTTTAAAATAAAATACTGTTATTTTAAATAAGCTAAAATAATTATACTTAACAATGTGGGTTGTTGACTAATTTTATAACATAGAATGCATTTACCATAAAATATTATAGGTTTAAATCGATTGCGGGAACGATTTCTGAAAAAATACTGAAATTTCATCGAAAAATGCCAGAATTCAGATTGCCTTATTCCACGCAATACATACAGCTAATCAGCAGATAAACCGTTGTTAAAATTATTTGTAGTTTTGCGGTCTCTTTGTTCTAAAATATCAAAGTTATTTCATGAGTCAAATAGAAGAATTACAAAAAAGAAAGACCTTCGGCATCATCGCCCACCCTGATGCAGGTAAAACGACATTGACTGAAAAACTACTGCTTTTCGGTGGAGCCATTCAGGAAGCAGGTGCAGTCAAATCCAACAAGATTAAAAAAAGTACCACGTCGGACTTTATGGAAATCGAAAGGCAAAGGGGTATCTCTGTGGCTACGTCTGTGATGGCATTTGAATATCGGGACAAACAAATCAATATCCTCGATACTCCAGGGCACAAGGATTTTGCGGAAGACACATACAGAACACTCACGGCTGTGGATAGTGTCATCGTGGTAATTGATGTGGCAAAAGGTGTGGAGACCCAAACAGAAAAACTGGTCGAAGTATGCCGTATGCGCAATACACCTATCATAGTTTTTGTCAACAAAATGGACCGCGAAGGAAAAGAAGCTTTTGACCTTCTGGATGAAATAGAAACCAAACTGGGACTTCATGTCACTCCACTCAGCTGGCCTGTGGGCATGGGTCAGCGGTTTAAAGGCGTGTATAGTTTGTATGAAAAAAGCCTGATCCTATTTAGCCCACATGGTAAGCAGGAGGAAGAAGATATTTTCAGCATATCAGATCTTGACGACCACCTGCTGGACCAAAAGGTCGGAAAGGCCGCTGCAGATAGTCTCCGGGAAGAAGTACATACCATTGTATCTGTATATCCTGACTTCAAAAGAGAAAATTACCTCAACGGAGATATTTGTCCTGTTTTTTTTGGCAGTGCTGTCAATAATTTTGGTGTCCGCGAACTGCTGGATTGTTTTGTGGACATCGCACCCAATCCTTTGCCCCGTGAGACAGAAGAAAGAATAGTATCACCTGAAGAAAATAAATTTACCGGTTTTGTTTTTAAGATACATGCCAACATGGATCCCAAACACCGCGACAGGATAGCTTTCTTGAGGATATGTTCCGGAACCTTTGAGCGCAACACAAATTACTTTCATGTCAGGCAAGCAAAAAATATGAAATTTGCCAACCCAACAGCTTTTATGGCATCTAAGAAGTCTGTTATCGACGAAGCCTATCCCGGGGATATCGTAGGTCTCTATGATTCGGGCAACTTTAAGATAGGTGACTCATTAACGCAGGGTGAAGTTTTACATTTTAAAGGTATACCAAGTTTCTCTCCCGAACAGTTCAGGTTTGTCAACAATACCGATCCGATGAAAACCAAACAGCTCAATAAAGGCCTGGATCAGTTGATGGATGAAGGGGTTGCTCAACTTTTTACCAAAGAAGACAATGGTCGTAAAATCATAGGTACTGTCGGTGCACTGCAGTTTGATGTCATCCAGTATCGTCTCAAAAATGAATACGGGGCATCCTGTGATTACGAACCTATAAACCTGCATAAAGCGTGCTGGGTAAGTTGTAAAAACCCTCTTGTACTGAAAGAATTTGTCACGCGCAGAAAAAAAGACCTCGCCAAAGATACAGATGGCAAACTGGTGTTTCTGGCAGAGTCAGCTTGGACTCTGAAGATGGCACAGGAAAACCATCCGGAGATTGAGTTTCATTTTACCAGTGAGTTTTAGCAGATTGAAATACTCAAATTATAGTTGAAATAAATATCTTTGCATTGTTTGGACAGCGGATCAGTTTAAACCAAAAAATAATAAATAAATTACCATGGCAAAAAGTAAAGATGTAAAAAAGGAAGTCAAAAAAGAAGCGGCCAAAACTCCTAAAGAAAAAAAAGCTGAAAAAAGAAATAAGAAACCTAAATATGAATAAGTTTTAGGAAGAATATATCTTTTGACTTTAGGCTTAAATATTTTGAATGGTCCGGATTCTGAATCAGGCTGGATGTTTTTTATTAAAACTTCATCCGGAAAATAAAAAATTCCAGTCTTTTATGTGAAGTGTAAACTTTCATATTGTATTTTGATTGTCCGTATACAAATGATTTTATTTTCAGGAAGTAACAAGTGTTTTTATTCAACCAAAGACATATATAATAAAAAATCCGGTCTTTTAAAATATGATGCCAAATGGACCACTATTCACCCTCCGAAATCACTTTCTCAACCTCACTCGAAATGTCCCCTCGCTGATACAAATCTCCTTCGGGAAGCCGAGATGAAAGTTTGCGCCACCGACGATGTTCAGGTCCTTGATCTTGCCCGATATCTCCGTGCTGTCGGTATTGATGGTGATGATCAGGGACTGGGTGGAGTCTACATCAATTTTTTTGGAGTAATCTGATAAAGAACCATCACTCTCAGCATATACGAAATAAAACAGCCATTTTTTTGGGTTAAATATTTTTTTTCATCTGCGTCATATTGAAAAATCCCTATAATTTCGTCAAATTTATTTTTTACTTCAAAAACCATAGATATACTCTTATTATCATTAGTATAAGCATCTTTTGGGGGGGGGTGACCCCAACACTTCCCATTGATGACAAACATGCTGTGAAAATAGTCCAACGAGCCGCATGAATCTATAGGAATAGGCTTTTTTTTGACTGGGACAATATCTTCCATCTCCTCAGGTGTCTTACTGCATCCATAACACAAAAAGAGCATTCCCAATAAATATAAAGTAAACTTGCTCATGGTGTTTTGATTAGGCGTACATGAATGGCTTTAGTTTCTGGATATATACTTAGAGTGTACATTCCAGTAGGTATAGACGATATTGATATTTGCATTTCATCTGTGCTGACATCACCAAATCCTGATGCTACTATTTGACCTTGAATGTTGTATATCCGATAGGGTATATTGTTGAGTTCAGTTTGGATATTTTCTATGACCACAATATCATTGGCAGGATTTGGCCGAAGTATTATCTCATTATTCACCGTCCTATTTTCTACAGATATTTCTTCTTTTGCATAATTGTACCAGGACCAATTGGTGACAGGCATCACCCTGGAGACTACCACACTACTGTTGCCAGATGTAATAGTAGCTGTCATCTTGATAAAAATGGTGTAGTAATATGGAGGAAAAGTACTACCCATCTTAATGGCGCAAGTACCTGTGCCAAAATTTACATAATTGTACCCGTTAGTACTATATTCCCATTTGATAGCTTGTATTGTGTAAGAACTTTGTCCACACCATGTAAAAACCTGACTGGTATTGTAAATATAGCTTGGGCCTGATATAAAAGTGCACAAATCATTATCAGGATCAAAGTCTGATATAAGTGCAGCATGTTCTACAATTTTAGCAGCGCACTTATTGACATTGGTGCCCGTAGGTTGTGGATACTGTAGTCCATAATTTATATTGGGATTAGAAAAATGTGATATAGAACCAAAGGCTGATGTGTTCATGATGGTCTTATGTGCCGCAATAAACTGATATCCGGGGCCGTATTCTGTCCATTGGTATCCGCGTGCTGTGTAAGAAGATAAGTCATCCTGGTGTCGGCAACCCATCAGATGTCCTATCTCGTGGGCAAAGGTGTGATCGAGGGCATTGTTGATATTGACGACCCCATAGGCTTTATTAATGTCTGAAGTATTATCATTGATAAAAGCATATCCCACATATCCATTATCGTAAGTATACTGAGTAAATAATATGACCAGATCTGCATCGTACTGTGCTCGCAAAGATTGAGCAGTAGTATTAATTATTAATTTCCCATGGGTAGAGACAATACTGCTCTCTTCTCCTAGACCCAAAATCTCATTGCCTGCCAAGATATATTTGAGTTGGATATTATTGATATCGCTGTTGGGAAGGATGGTATTATTGAGTTGAGATATGGCCGTTGTCGCTGTCTGCCAGATGTTGGGGTTAGCATTGTAGGCATTCGTAGTATAAAGGACTAGCACTCTTATTGCCGGCGGGCAACCTGTACTTCTTACTTGTAGTACTTCATCTTTGGGTACCAGGCTATCCTTTTTTACAACTTCCTGATGGTTATGAGACCCACAGGATTTATTTTGCAATTCTTTCTCATTACTTTTAAGCAAGTAAGTGAGTCTTCCTTTATCAGTTTCTCCGAAATCCTGAATAAGGTAGTTTGCGTTAGGGAAATTAATATAACCAAACACTTCACCTTTTTCTGCAATGATATGAATGTTTCCCTTTTGGAGAGTAGGTTTATGTTTTAATTCGCCGGACCAAATATAATTATCATCATCTATATATTCTACATATCTTGCTGAAGCATCAATAGATTGTTGATATTCTGGCAAATTGATCTTCAACTTTCCTTCTTTTTCTATATTTTTAGGATTATTAATTTTCACACATTTTACTTCGGAGTAGGATGTATTGGCTTTTACTTTTTTAAGCTTTTCCTTACTATCTTCTTTATAAGATTTTATATCTTCAGATTTAGCTTCAAAAAGTATCCCTTGAGCAAAACTTAGAATTGGATTAAATAATAAAAACAAGAAAATAAATACTAGCTGATGTTTTCTGTTGTTTTCATTACATTATATTTTTCCTACAAAATTAGGCTTAATATTTCACAATAAAAAGACAAATGACCTAAGCCATATTCGGTATTAATAATTAAATGATAACAATAAAATGTAGATAGAATAAACTATGGTTTCGTTATTTAATCATTTATGTGGATTTGGAATGAGGCTGAAACCAATTGATTTACTCCTAAATCAAGTTTTGTTGGTGAAAACTAATCTTTCTATCGATTTACAATCCCAATGCAGATTTCAGCTGATTGGAATGGTCTCCTGAAACTACATCTTCTATGATGTGGGTAATAATGCCTTTTTCATCAGTGACCACTGTAGTCCTGTACACACCATTTACTTCCTTGCCCATAAATAT
>JAYTNJ010000372.1:0-7859 GCA_043748345.1 Saprospiraceae bacterium | reverse complement strand
ATTCAGAAATATCATAGCCCCAAACCCAAGTCCTCCTGCTGCACCTGCACCTTGTTTTTTTGCGATTTCGGAATGATTGGTTATCTTAGCTATATTCTTCAATCCCTTATCCAACAATACAATATCATCATCAGTAGCTCCTTTTTGACTAGCATATATATGTGCTGCGCCTTGTGGACCATAAAGTGGATTTATCACATCGCAAATGACAGAAAATCTTACTTGGGCTAATTGATCTTTTATTCTATCATCAGGCACTATTTTTTGAATATGAATTAAATCACCACCTATTCCCTTGAGTTTAAGGCCGTTTTTATCTAAAAATTTAAATCCGAGAGCTGAGACCATTCCTATTCCAGCATCGTTGGTAGCGCTACCTCCGATGGCTAATACTATTTTTTTGACACCCTGATTTATAGCATCAAGTATCATTTCACCCATACCATAGGTAGTCGTGAGTAAGGGATTTCGTTCTGAGGGTGTCAGTAATTGAAGGCCTGAAGATTTGGCCATCTCAATACATGCTGTTTTTCCGCCTTCTAATACCAGATAGTCTGTCTTTACTGATCGAAATAAAGGGTCACATACGATCAATTCGCGCTTTATTCCACCCAAATGATAAGCCAGAATATCGCTCGTACCTTCGCCACCATCAGCCATAGGAAAACATTGGGTCTGCAATAAAGGATTTGCCTTTTTTAATCCTCTCTCAATGGCTTTACAAACAGTGAATGAATCCAATGCATCTTTGAAGCTATCTGCGGCTATAAGTATTTTCATATCAAGTTTTCAGTCTATTATCCAAATATTCTTTAATAACTTTTGAAAATGTATTTTGACCATCCGGCAAATAATCCATGTAAAGATCGGGTTCTATAAGTTCCAGTTCCATTAAATGAAATTCATCATGTATCAACACTCCATCTACCCTGGCATACAACAAATCTTCCTTTACACTTTCTACTATTTGAGTACCTATTTTTACCAATAAGTCTGAAGGTGTGTAGGAAACATATTGGCCACCAAATTGGGACTGAATCCTGAAGTCCCCAGCCTTAGGTGTTTTAATGACAGAATGACTAAATTTTTTATCAAAAAAGACCATAGAAATTTCGCCGGGAGTCTGGATCTCAGGTATAAATTTCTGAATTATCATATCATGATCTTTTATTATTTTTGTGTATCTGTCTGAAACAAAATCAGATTCTGACCGATCAAATAATTCTGTGAGATAAGAGCCTGCAGATACTGCGGGTTTTATTACTACTTTTTTCCATTCATAAGGTATAAGGGTATCTATATCTATATTTTCGGATCTGGGTATAAAGACGCTGGGTATGATTTTGATTCCCGATGATTCCATCTCCTGTAAATAAAATTTATGGGCATTTTTTTTAATAACAACTAGTGGATTAAATGTTATAATATTCTTCCTTTTCAAATCTTCGATCCAAACAAAGAATACATCCTGTTTTGTAAAATAATCCCACGTACTCCTGAAAATCAGGGCATCATAATTAATCCAATTGACATCTGGCTCGTCCCAAACCACAGCTTCTGCCATGATGCCCAAGGTCAAAAGTTCGGGTATCAGTTTACGATCCGATACTGTAAGGACTGGAAAATCTTGACTAGTAAGTAAAGCTATATGATACATCGTTATCTCTAAATTTATAACCGGAGGCTAAAGTAACGAATTTGGGCGTCGTTATCAAATAGTTTCCAGACATTGCTTTATTTTTTCAATATTGATTTTACTATTATTACATAGGATAAACAACAACTTTTGTCGTTAATTTTAGGTTAATATCAATCATTTGGCAATTATTTGTATAATTTTGTTCGTTTAATTCTGATCTGACCAACCTATATTTTTAGAATGTATAAGTTTATATATTACAGTTTTATATTTTTATTCTCTTTATTACCGATACTGGGTAAAACACAGTCTGATACCGTAAGACTCAGAAATCCGAGTTTTGAAGATAATCCCAAAAGAGGAGGTGAAGCGCTGGACGGTATATCCGGATGGTTTGATTGTGGAAAAATAAATTTTCCGGCCGAAACTCCACCTGATATTCACCCTAATGGCTTTTGGGAAAACAACTTGCCGGCTTCTGACAAAAAGACTTATCTAGGAATGGTGGTCAGAGATAATAATACTTTTGAATCTGTATCCCAAAGACTTGATACAATACTTATAGCAGGTAAATGTTATAAATTCAGCATCAATCTGGCAAAAGCTGAACGATACATTAGCAGGACCCGAACAACAGGCGAAGAAGCCAATTATACAGTTCCTATTGTACTCAGGATATGGGGAGGTTCGGGTTTTTGTAATGAAAAAGAATTATTAGGGGAATCTGCTCCTGTCAATAATACAAGCTGGCAAATTAATTCTTTTGAGTTCAAACCAAAAGCCAACATACGATCCATTACATTTGAAGCATACTACAAAACACCTACTTTGTTACCCTATAATGGAAACATCCTTGTAGACGGAGCATCAGAAATGGTTAAAATACCGTGCCCAGGTGAATCCATAGTGGCAGTAGAAAAATCCAATCTTCCGCCCCATAAACGTAAAAAACAAAATCCCTTGCCAGCAGATACTGTGAGTCCTAAAAAACAAGGGAGTGTGGCAAGTGCTCCCATGAAGGATTTTAAACCGAAGGTACTTCAAGAGCTTAATAGAAACAGTATCAAACAGGGACAGACTATAGAGATTCGCAATTTGATGTTTAAGGCCGACTCGGCAACTATTGATAAAACATCTTTTGAAGTACTGGATGATGTATATGGATTTTTGATCAGTAATGCAGATATAATCATAGAAATCGGGGGACATACCAATGGAATCCCTGCGGACGAATATTGCGACAGGCTAAGCACTGCAAGAGCAAAAGCTGTAGCTCAATATCTCGTCGATAAAGGAGTAAATCCAGTGAAAGTCCAATTTAAGGGTTATGGTAAGAAAAAACCGATAGCTGACAATAAGACAAAATACGGAAGAGATAAAAACCAGCGAGTAGAAATAAAGATACTAAGTCTAAACGGTTGATAATATTATTACCTTTGCCAGTAAGTTCAACCTAAACCTACTCGAATGATTTCAGCCAGAGATATAAAAAAATCGTATGGAGACCTTCATGTTCTTAAAGGTATAGATCTTGATATCTCTGCAGGCGAAATCATAAGTATCATCGGAAAATCAGGCGCAGGTAAAAGCACACTCTTACATATTTTGGGTACATTGGACAATGCTGACCAAGGATCATTGAGTATAAGAGATCAGGAAATTACATCATTTAATGAAAAAAATCTGGCCAAATTCAGAAATGAAAATATTGGTTTTGTATTTCAGTTTCATCATTTGTTGCAGGAATTTACTGCATTAGAAAATGTTTGTATTCCTGCTTTCATTGCCGGAAAGTCCAAATCTCAGGTGGAGACTAGAGCCAAAGAAATATTATCATATCTTGGCCTGGGTGAAAGACTACACCACAAACCCAACCAGTTGTCTGGGGGTGAAGCCCAAAGGGTGGCAGTAGCACGAGCTTTGATAAACAATCCTGCTGTGGTTTTTGCCGATGAACCCACCGGAAATCTGGATAAAGAAAACTCAGAAAGTTTGCACCAGCTTATTCTCAGTCTGCGCAAAGATTATAATCTTACTTTTGTGATAGTAACCCATAATACAGACCTGGCAAAACTCAGTGACAGGGTCATTATATTAGAAGATGGTCAGGTAAAATTATAACCCGGGTTTTGTTTTGGTGTAGTAGTCAAATACTTTATTGACTACAGATATACCCAGACTTTTATAATCTTTTCTTATTTCTTGCTCTTCATGTCCTATTGCAAGGAAAATACCGTCAACAGCCCTATCTGCCATAAAATTACTGAGTGATACATCTACTTTATTTTTAGCAAATATGTTATAAGCACCCGCAGCAATCGGCCAGTATTTATTCACTTCTGTTTTATCAAACTCTGCACCCAGTCGGTCAGAATATCGGCGTCTGACTACACTTTTCATATTATTCTTTAGTACCTGCGAAGCGGTATCTTTTCCTCCTGTCACAATCGATACAGCATCGCCAAAGTCTAATTCTTTGACTGACTCTTTAATGATTCCTTCACTTTCGTTAAGTACTATACCTGATATTTGCCCTACTTGGGTTGTTATTTTAGTTATTTCCTTACCATAACCCAGTACTTTAAGTCCGTCGATTATGGTTTTAAATTCAACCGGCAATGCCTGAGTAGGGTCTTCAGAATGCAACTTACTCAGTTTTCTTATTGCTTTAAAGGTACTGCTGTTAAGTATTTCCTGCAATGCCAGCACTGTTTCCAGCCCTGATGGCTTTACATTGAATTTGTTTAATGTGCTGCATGATGAAAATAAAAGGATCGTAATGAAAGAAAAGGCGGGTGCGTTTTTCATGAAAATATGTTTTTATTCCATGTAAGACGACATAACTACCTAATAGTATCATTTTTGAAGTTTAAACTATTGTTAATATAGATTGAAAAAAGAACTACGAATTCTTTAAGATACGATTAATTCGGATTACAACATTTGTGAATATACATACGTTTATATCTGTCAGAATGCAAAGAAAAATTACCTTTGCCAAATTATTTATTTTTTTAATTAACAAATTACCATGGGGTGCAGCAGTTGCGGCATTGATTCGAACGGAACTCCCGGTGGATGCGGAGATAAAGGACACTGTACTTCGGGCAGTTGCAATAAACATAACACGTACGATTGGATCAGTTCAAAAGAAATGTTTGATCCAACAGCATATCATATTGTAGAAGTAAGTTTTAAAAAAGGTTCTCACAAGGAATTTTTTATAAATGATCCTTCTACCAGAAGTATTACTGGCGATATGGTAGTAGTCGAAACAGCCAGCGGTTATGATGTAGGACGTATCTCTTTGTCAGGTGAGTTGGTGAGACTTCAGATGAAAAAAAAATACACCAACGAGGAGCGTATAGCTTTTAGGGTGATCAGAAAAGCCAATGAGCGGGATCTCGAAAAACTCGATGAAGCCCGTGAAATGGAGAAAGAGACGATGGTCAAGGCAAGAGTTATCTCACGCACTATGGGACTCGATATGAAGCTCGGAGATGTAGAGTATCAGGGAGATAAAAAGAAAGCAACGTTTTATTACACAGCTGAAGGAAGAGTGGATTTCAGAGAATTGGTAAAGGAATATGCTAAAGAGTTTAAGGTAAAAATAGAAATGAGACAGATAGGTGCCAGACAAGAATCAGCACGTATCGGTGGTATCGGATCATGTGGCAGGGAATTGTGTTGCTCTACCTGGCTATCTGACTTTAAATCTGTAAATACAGGTGCCGCAAGGTATCAGAATATTGCCATCAACCAGTCAAAACTTTCAGGTCAGTGTGGAAGGCTTAAATGTTGCCTGAATTATGAACTGGATACATACATGGATGCACTTGAAGATTTTCCTAATGATGCAGATGTCTTGAAAACCAAAGCAGGCACCTTGGTACTTATTAAAACAGATATCTTCAAGGGTTTAATGTACTATGTGTACGAAAATAATGATAAAATGCGGGGTACAATTTTAGCTGTGAGTACCACAAGGGTTAAAGAAGTAAAGGATCTTAACAAAAAAAATATATTACCAAATGAGCTTGCTTCTGAGGTATTAACATCTACAGTAATCACGGACCCTGATGATGAAAATATGGAACATCAGTATGAGGACGTTACTGGTCAGATCGAGCTCAGAAATGAACCAAAAAAGAAAAAGAAGAAACCTAATCGCAATGATGACAGACGTCCGGGTCATCCGCAAAATAAGTCTGAAGGAAGTAATGATAGGAAAGTAAGCCCAATTGAAAATAAAAGGACCGAGGATCCAAACAGAAGGCCTCCTGATAACAGGGGACCCGGGGGACAACCAGAAAACAGGCCTCCGGTAACGGATCAGGGGCCACCAAAGGCGATAAACAATCAGGAGCCCAACAGTATGGGAAGTACCGAATCGACTCAAAATCCGGAGTCAAATAAAAACAAGAAAAAGAAAAAATTCTTTAATAAAAACCGTAAACCAAAAGACGGGCAAGGTCTATAAAACAAAGGATAATCATGAAGTATGACGTAGTAGTTATCGGGTCTGGTCCCGGTGGGTATGTAGGTGCAATCAGAGCTGCTCAACTAGGTATGAAAGTGGCCATTATAGAAAAATATAAGACTTTAGGAGGAACGTGTCTTAATGTCGGTTGTATTCCGTCGAAAGCACTCCTTGATAGCAGCGAGCATTATCACAATGCGGTCGAAAGATTTGCAGAACATGGTCTTGAGACTTCCGAAGTAAAGATCAACATGAAGCAAATGATCAAAAGAAAAAATGAGGTCGTAGATCAGACTTGTAAGGGTGTTGAGTTTTTGATGAAAAAAAATAAAATTGATATTTACACCGGCCTTGGCTCATTTGTTACAAAAAATGTCATTGCTATAGATAATGCGGAAGGTCATAAGGAAGTTGAGACTGATAGAGTAATAATTGCTACCGGCTCAAAACCTATCACTCCGGAGGTATTCAATTATGACAAAAACCGGGTAATCACTTCCACTGAAGCTCTCAATATAGATAAAGTACCGGCAAAGATGGTTATCGTTGGTGGTGGTGTAATCGGACTTGAACTAGGTTCGGTTTTTGCCAGACTCGGAACTTCAGTAGATGTAGTAGAATATATGGACAGGATTCTACCTTCCATGGATTTGGATTGTGGAAAAGAGCTCATACGCACACTAAAAAAGCTTGGTATGAATTTCTATCTGAGTCATGGAGTGACATCTGTCAAAGCATCAAAAACTTCATGTGTAGTAAGCGTAAAGAAAAGAGATAGTGATGAGACTTTTGATTTAAAAACAGATTATTGTTTAGTAGCAATAGGAAGAAGACCATATACCGATGGACTCAATCTCTCAGCCATAGGTTTACAAACAGATGAAAAAGGGCGCATCCCTGTCAATGACCATCTCGAAACAACAGTTTCAGGTATTTTTGCTATAGGAGACGTAATAAGTGGAGCCATGCTTGCTCATAAAGCTGAAGAAGAAGGTGTACTTGTGGCAGAATATATTTCAGGGGCTAAGCCACATATAGATTATAATCTTATACCTGGGGTTGTGTATACCTGGCCGGAAGTAGCAGCTGTAGGCAAGACGGAAGAAGAACTCAAAGCATCGCAAACCCCGTACAAATCAGGAAAATTTCCTTTCAAAGCTCTGGGGAGAGCTAGAGCAAGTATGGATACGGAAGGTATAGTCAAAGTGTTGGCTCACAGGGACACTGACGAAATTCTGGGTGTACATATGGTTGGTCCCAGAGTAGCGGATGTCATTATGGAAGCCGTGGCACTCATGGAGTTCAGAGCCAGTGCCGAAGATATGTCCAGGATTTCGCACCCGCATCCTACATATACCGAAGCGGTCAAAGAAGCCGCACTGGCAGCAACAGGCAACAGGGCGCTGCATATTTGATTTTAAATTTTCTGAACCATCTTTTTCTCTTCCATGTTTATAATGCGGAATTATCATTTCAATATTATGAAACCCAGTTTTTCTCTTTTATTTTTAGTCTTTACAATTTCTTCATTACTAGCACAAAAAGGTAGTTTTAGTGTCACAGTAGATAAAGATACCATTTTTCAGGACGAGGTGATCCAGATTGAATTTTTACTGGATAATCTTGAAGGTAAATTTGTAGCTCCGGATTTTAAATCTTTCAATATTGCCTCAGGGCCAAACACATCTTCCAGTTTTACAATAATAAATGGTGAAGTCAGCCAAAAAAAATCTTATAGTT
>JAYTNJ010000371.1:0-16498 GCA_043748345.1 Saprospiraceae bacterium | reverse complement strand
TTGAAGAGCAAATATATAAATTATCTGTAAACTAGTTTTTTTCAGAGACTTATAATTTGCTCTTTTTTAATGTTTTATGTTTTTACCCCGAATTGCTGGATGGTGATGTAAATCACTTTCTGGTCAGTAAATTGAACGGGTCTTCAAACGTGTCAAAAATATAAAGGTTATATTTTTCAATTTTATTAATGAGTTTTTGAGCATAATTTTCATCTGTAGCGTAGCCACAAACTTTGAGCCCATATGCCCACGCTTTATAGTCAGTTTTTTCAAATTCAAATAGCATCCCGTATCTATCGGTTTGAGCAAGAAAATTTGATCTGTCTATGTATGAATCAATATCAGTTTCATAAGCCCTGAAACAGGACTCTACAATCTGGCCTTTATTATTAAAATCATCATCCTTAAAGTAATATGTTTTTCCTGTCCAATAATTTTTGCACTTAATACCAAAGTGATTATTAGCTTCTGTTGCCAGTTTGCTTTGACCATAATTTGATTCATGAAGCCCCTGAGCGAGGGTGATACTGGCAGGAATTCCAGTGCGGTACATTTCTACTATAGCAAGTTCCTTATACGCTTCTATATAGTCAAAAGCAGCTATTTCAGAGTTAAAATCAAAAGACAAAAATCCAATACAAAGCCACAATACCAATACTCTTCCAATAAACATGTTGCACAAATTATACTTACACTTTTTCAAATCCCGTGCCAAAGATGGAGTTAATTATACTTTTGACCAAAAAATATGTTTAAAACAATTTTAAAAATCAAAATATTGACATCAAAATTCTAAAATATAGTAACCTGTTTTTAATTCTGTCTATCTTTGCAGCAATGGATTTGTATACTATTAAAATACAACAGTTTGAAGGGCCTTTTGATCTCTTACTCTTTTTTATAGAAAGAGATGAGTTGGATATTAATGACATTCCAATTGCAAAAATCACATCTGACTTTTTGGAATACGTCAGACATCTTGAAGACATTGATATTGATATCGCCAGTGAGTTTATTCTGGTAGCCGCAACGCTTATGCGGATTAAGGCCAAAATGTTGATACCACGTAAAGATATCGACGAAGACGGTATTGAAATAGATCCAAGATTTGAATTGACGCAAAAACTGCTTGAATATAAGAAGTACAAATCTATCATCGATGAAATGAGTGCACTCGAAGATAACAGACAATGCAAGCACGATAGAGGTAGTGTCACCACTGAACTAAGACAAATAGCAGACAAAGCCCTTTTTGATATAGAATTGGAATCGCTGAGTCTGTTTAAATTATTGCAAACCTTTCAGATTTTGATTCGTAAATATGAGGATGACCAGAATAGACCAAAGCACCAGATTGCACGATTCGACTACACCATAGAGTCTCAACAGGAATTCATATTAAAACAGATTCCAAAAGGAAAAAAAATAAACTTTGAGAAGGTGTTTCTTGCTCTTGAAAACAGGATTCATGCCATTATAACATTTATAGCTTTGCTGGAATTGCTCAATCTCCAGACCATCGAATTGACGCAAGGGGAAGGATTAAATAATTTTTGGATAAGTGCTGCCTGACCTCACCTATTACTGAGCTATAATTGTCTATTTTTTACTACTTTTGCGAAAATTTTAAACAGTATGCTTGAAAAGCTTGAAGCCATACAGGACAGATATCATTATTTGGAAGAAAAACTTTCAGACCCTGAAGTGCTGGCAGATATGAAACAATTTGCCAAAATCAATAAGGATTATAAGGATCTTACTGAGATTATGGAAACTTTCATACAATATAAACATACCGATAGTAATATACAGAACGCCAGACACATGCTCAGAGATAATGACCCTGAGATGAAAGAAATGGCTGAGACTGAACTGCAATTTCTTATGCCACAGCTAACAGAACTTGAAGATAAAATCAATTATCTACTCATACCTAAAGACCCCGAAGACACCAAGGATGTGGTGTTTGAGATCAGGTCAGGTACAGGTGGTGATGAGGCAAGTATATTTTCGGGAGATCTCTTTAGAATGTATTCCAAGTATTTTGAGAGACAGGGATGGAAAACGGAAGTGATAGATGAAAACCCGGGATCTGTCGGTGGGTACAATAAAATAGTGATGGAAGTGTATGGTGCCGAAGTATATGGGAAATTGAAATTTGAATCAGGTGCTCACCGGGTACAAAGAGTACCTAAAACGGAATCACAGGGCCGGGTACATACATCAGCTGCCACAGTGGTGGTCATGCCAAAGTTTGAAGAAGAAGAAATTGATATCCGAAAAGACGAACTGAGAACCGATACCTTCAGAGCACAGGGAGCAGGCGGTCAGCACGTTAATAAAACAGAATCCGGTGTGCGTTTTACACACATTCCGACTGGAATTGTAGCTGAGAGTACCGACTCAAGGTCTCAACATAAAAACCGTGAAATTGCACTGCAGCGATTATATGTGAAAATAAAGGAGGCAGCAAAAGAAAAATCATATATCGAACAAAAAGATAAAAGAAAATCACTGGTGGGAACAGGAGATCGTTCGGATAAGATAAGAACTTACAATTATCCCCAAAACAGAATCACTGACCACCGGATAAACTTGACATTATATAATCTGGATACTATTGTAGAAGGTGACCTTGATGAGATCATTCTGGCTCTGCAGCGTGCTGAAAATGCTGAAAAAATGCGGGTAGGAGAGGATTGATCTTAATATACCTACAACTTTCAATTGATTTTAAATCTCACATATTTGATTTTGCGACCGTCGGCAATATGATTTTTTTCATACCTGGTTTTATAATGAAGTTCCCCGTACTCAAGGGGAGCGGCATAGATATCAGGGCTATGGTATAAGATGACGGCTCCTTCATAATTGCCTAATGTTTCCAGAGTAAATTCGAATAATGTAGGATCATCAGTTTTAAGATGAAGCGTGGCTCCTTGTTTTATGATTTTTTTGTATAAATCCAGAAATCTGGCAGATGTTAGCCTTTTGTTTTCCTTGCTCTCTCTCAGAAATGGGTCAGGAAATGTAATCCAGATACCATCAACTTCTCCGGATTCAAAAAAAAGATCAATCTGTTCTATTCTTGTGCGCAAAAATGCCGCATTTTTCAGTCCTTTTGCCATCGTATTAGTTGCACCTTGCCAGATTCTTGCTCCTTTTACATCCACACCTATAAAATTAACTTCAGGATATGCTTCCGCTAGCGCTTCAGTGTATTCGCCACGACCACAAGCCAATTCAAGTATTAATGGTCGGGAATTCAGAAATTGTCGGGCAGCCCAATAGCCCTTTAAATCCACTTCTACATCCCTAAAATGAAGTAATTTTGGATATTTGGGGTCATAATTTTCATATACATGTGGAAAATTCAGTAAATCCGAGAATTTTTTAAGCTTATTTTTACCCATGAATACACAGAGTTTGAAGCAGCAAAGCTAATAGAATACATCGAAAAGGGATGTACACCCAAAGTTTTAACACATTATTTTGAAATTTAGAGTAGCAAAAGCTCCTTCACCTACGTTTTAATGGACAAACAGGCTGTTATTTTTTCAGTAAAATTAATACCTTTGCAGGCTTATTTAAAATTTGTAGTACAAACATCTTGAATTTGTGTGATTTTACTTTTTTAGTAAATCTTTTATAATTAAATTATGATCAGAAATTTGATCTTTTTTGTGATGGTGAGTTTGGTTAATTTTAGTGTGACCGGACAAAGTTTTGGTATCCGGGCAGGTCTTAATTATACTTCGTTTTTAGGACCTCTTGAATCCTCGGTCAATGAAAAATACAATATTTCTACTGGTTTTCATTTTGGCATCAACTATGGATACAATTTTGCGGATTACTTTACATTCAGAGGAGAAGTAGTGTACACTCAGGTAGGTACTGGTTATAGTTATGACGGCGAATCCTTCTATAAAGTACCCTTAGGAAATGCTTTTTTGTATGAAAAAGGGAATTCCACCATAGAAATGAAAGTTTCCAATGCCTATATTAGTGTACCAATGACGCTACAATGGCAGGTTTCAAAGAAACTTGAGATTTCAGCAGGAGTTTATGCTTCATATTTGATCGGACCTCGAGGTAATGGTACCATCTATTTTGAAAAAAACAAAGATAGCTTGTTTTTTAAGCAGTCACTGATACATAATTATTCTAAAGACACACCAGGAGGGATTTCGAATAGTGCTCCCGGAGCTACAGTATGGGTAGACGGTATTGTTGTCACTCTGGCAAAAGATGCCGGAGCGTACTATAATTATCTGATTACGGAGAAAGATGGAAGCCTGTATAATCGTGTGGATGTTGGAATTACAGGTGGGATTTCATATTTTATCAATAAAGGATTCTATTTTGGGCTGCGCTATGATTACGGACTTCTGGACATTACCAATAATAAAATGGATTTTCTTCGCAAAACTTATGATACTGCTACGTCAAGGGGTATTTTAAGCAATCATTTTGATAGAAATGTTGGATTTCAGGCATCATTTGGTTTTAGATTTTAGATATAATCTGATATGATACAATCATCAACTTTTGAGTTTCTCAAAAAACTGAAGGAAAATAATAACAAACTGTGGTTTGATCAACACCGTAAAACATACGAAAAAGTAAAAGCAGACTATCTGGCAAGTGCCAGCGCCATTCTTTCTGAAATGAAAAAAGTTGACACTTCATTAGAGATGTTAACCGCTAAAGATTGTATTTTCAGAATCAATCGGGATGTCAGATTTTCAACAGATAAATCACCGTATAAAACTAATCTGGGTATAGCCTTCCATCCCGGTGGAAAAAAATTTAATTTGGCGGCCTACTACATTCATTTGGAACCGGGACAATCATTCATCGGTGGAGGGTTATGGGTGCCTGAAGCGCCTCTGCTCAGTAAGGTCAGAAAGGAAATACACTATTTTTATGATGATCTGAGAAATATTCTTGATAATACTGAATTCAAAAAATTATATGGAGATTTGGATATCGAAGAAGGGCAAAAACTCAGCCGGCCACCCAAGGGCTATGAAGCTGATAATCCGGCCATTGAATACCTGAAACTAAAGAGTTTTACAACATCTGCTACTGTTACGGAAGAGTTTCTTACATCTGAAGAAATGATATCTTCCATTGTAAAATCTTTTACAATTTTGAAACCATTCATCTCGTTTATCAATCGCGGATTGATGAGTGATGAAGAAGGAGGAATATAATTATTGAGCTAAATATGTTACCTGGCCAAAATTTGTGGTCATAATAAAATATCAGAGTATGGAATTGTACTTTCATATGTAAAATAACCATATTTTTACCAGCAAATTTAAACAATGAATCGCAGAGTATTTTTTCTGATTTTTTCCTTGGTTGTTATTGTGTCTTGCAGTTCTTCAAAATCGGTATTTAATCCTCAAACAAGCAAAATGGACTTTATGACCTTTGGCACAGGAGGAGGATTTACCGGGCAGGTAACTAAATATTATCTGACAAAAAATGGGACTTTATATACCCAAATCGGGGATATCACTGAAAAGGTGGGTACTATTTCCAAATCATCCTGCGCTCAGATTTATGCCAATTACACCTTACTCGGTTTGGATACACTGTCACTCAATGAGCCGGGCAACAAATATTATTTTATAGAATTGTCATCTAAAAATGTTAAAAATGCTATCAAATGGGGTAAATCACCGTTGGAAAATACCAATATTGATACTTACTTTAAAGTATTGATGAATACAGTAAAAGAAATTAAAAAATAGAATATTAAAAATATCATTTTATGAGACATATATGCACGTTTTATTTTATCATACTGACCTTTACATTTCAGGCCCAATTTAAGAAAATCACTTTTGACCCTTCTGTAAAAATAAATCCGGAAGATAAAAAATTGGAGCTGGTGAGAAACCAGGAAGACCTTACATTAAAAAACCATCCCGAATTCAAATTAAGGACTATGGAATTTTTATCTTCGGCTACATTAAATTCAGGACTAAAACCCGGCATAAAAAACGAGAGGAATGTTCCTGTATTTATTGAAGGTCAGCTCAGGAATACCGGGAGTAGAGGGGGCAATCCTGAAAGTATGGCCATGGAATATTTAATGGCTGCGGCTGAACTTATGAAAATAAAAAACCCCCTGAAGGAATTTGTCATTAAATCTGTACAGACTGATGAACTGGGAACCATGCATGTCAGAGCCAACCAGCAAATGAACGACATACCTATCTATGGCACTGAAATCATATTGCATGGCAAAAATCTCAATTTTGATTTCATGAATGGAAGTTATTTTCCTACTATCGAAAATATAAATACTCTGCCGACAATAAATCAGCATGAATGTAAAAATATAGTTGAAAACAGTATAAAATCAAAACCTGGCTATGCTGAAAATGTAAAAATGCTTTTCAGAAATCTTAAGGATGAGGCTGAATTGATGATATACAATCATGAGGGAAAGTTTTTGCTTTCTTATCATGTGGTGACTTACAAAAATCTGATAGAGAGGTGGGAATACTTTGTGGATGCACAGACAGGTGAGATTATTAAAAAATATCAGAGTATATGTAAATTTCATAATCACAAGTCTGAAGAAAATTGTTCAGTAGCAGAAGTTGAAATTCTGGATGGAAAGGCCACTGCCAATGCACAGGATTTGTTCGGCATCAGCAGACCTCTTAATACTTATCAAGTAGGTAGTAAATATTATTTACTCGATGGATCAAGAGATATTTTTGCCACTCCGGCCAATAAAATGCCCAACGACCCAACTGGAGTGATCTGGACTATAGATGCATTTAATACCTCACCTGAAAAAGATAATTTTAACTACGATCATATTACATCCACTAATAATACATGGAGCAACCGGACTGGAGTTTCAGCACATTACAACGGTGGCAAATCATTTGAATATTTCAGAACTACACACAGCCGGAAGTCCATCAACGGTTTGGGTGGAAATATCATATCTATTATCAATGTGGCTGATGATGACGGATCATCGATGGGAAACGCTTTTTGGAATGGTCAGGCGATGTTTTATGGTAATGGTGATGCTGCATTGCAGCCGCTGGCCCGAGGACTGGATGTGGCAGGACACGAGATGTCGCATGGAGTAATAGAAAGTACCGCCAATCTTGAATATGAGGGAGAATCCGGTGCTCTAAATGAGTCTTTTGCAGATGTATTTGGAGTACTGATCGACCGCGATGACTGGAAAATAGGTGAAGATGTCGTAAAGATATCAGCTTTTCCGTCAGGCGCATTAAGAAGTATGGATGATCCTCATAATGGTGCTGCCATCAATGACTTTAACCGTGGGTGGCAACCCCGGCACTACGACGAAAGATATAAAGGAACAGAAGACAATGGTGGTGTACATATTAATAGCGGTATACCCAACTGGGCATTTTTTAAGTTTGCCACTGCTGTGGGTAAAGATAAGGCAGAAAAAGTGTATTACAGAGCTTTGAGCACTTACCTGACCAAATCGTCAAAATTTGTCGATTGCAGGATTGCTGTTATAAAAGCTGCCACTGACTTATATGGAGTCACAGAGGCCAATGCGGCAAAAAAAGCATTTGACGAAGTAGGAATCATCGGAGAAACAGGAGGAAACTACCAGACTGATGTATTGGCTAATACGGGAGATGAATTTGTATTAACCACCAATAGCAGTAATACAGGATTGTTTTTACATAATACCACCGGAACACAGCTGGCACAAATATCAGGCACAGAAATAATTTCTAAGCCAAGCATATCCGACGATGGTAAATATATCATTTTTGTGGGAAAGGATAAGAAAATCCGTGAAATCACTCTGGACTGGACTAAAAACCCGGTTGTTCCCAAAGAACAAATCATAGGTTCATCTCCGATATGGAGAAGTGCCATTATCTCAAAAGACGGACTAAAAATAGCAGCCACCACCCAGGACACTGTCAATGAAATCATCGTTTTTTATTTTGGGGGTGCCAATACTGCGCAAAATACCTTTGAGCTCTACAACCCTACATATACACAAGGTGTCAGTACAGGGGACGTATTATATCCTGATGCCATGGAATTTGACATAACCGGCGAATATATTATGTATGACGCTGAAAACCGTATCAAAAGTAGTACTTCAGGTTCTATTTCTTATTGGGACATAGGATTTATCAAAGTTTGGAATAATACGTCAAAGACTTTTTCCTTGGGCAATATTGATAAATTATTTACTTCATTGCCCAAAGATGTAAGTGTAGGAAACCCGGCATTTTCAAAAAACAGCCCCTACATCATTGCATTTGACTACATAGATGAAAATGAAGATGTGAGCATACTGGGTTCAAATACAGAAACTGGAGCAACCAGTCTGATTTTTGAAAATAACGATTTGAGCTATCCAAACTATAGCACCAAAGATAATAAACTGGTTTTTGATTATGTCAACAGTACCAATACAGCCTACAATGTGGGAGTGGTCAATCTGAAAACTAATAAAATAGAACCTTCTGCTGATCCTGTTCAATTTATCGTCGGTAAACGTTGGGCTACTTGGTTTAGTAATGGTAAAAGGGTCTTGTCTGATACCAAAGATACAGAATCGGCATTGTCATCAGATATAAATGTCACAGGCAATCCTGCCAGAGATAACCTAGAGATGATGCTCTCTGAAAAACTGAGTATAAATCCTGTAGTTAGTATTTATGATATGACAGGTAAAGAAATTTTGTCACAGAATCTCAGCAGTTCAAAAAATGTAAGCATTCGTGTGTCGGATTTGATAGCGGGTATGTACACAGTCACAGTCACATCAGGCACTTTTCATGCTTCAATAAAATTTGTAAAGCAGTAAGAAAAGAGCAAAATCGTAGTACGAAATCACGATTTAATGAAGGAACCACAAACTACGGTTTGTGGTATGACCTGATATAATTCAATAAAATCACATTAGATTGAAAGGTAAATTTGATGTAGATTGAATACCGAAACTTCGGCACGTAAGTAATGCTTACAAACAAATCTGCCCAAAAAACCAACTTTTTGAATTGGCACAGTTTTTGTACTATTTAACTGCTGTTACTATGCAGGGGTATATTTACTGACCTGCTACAAAAAACTATTTTCAATGGTACACATTGATACTTTCGGCAATACAATATTTTAAGGATCTGTTAATCAGATGTATACAGTTGGTGTAAATATATAATTTTAATATTTTACTGGTATTAGTTTATAAAATATACCAAAATTACCCCATAGATTTTACCCTTACAGGTGCTCTGTTGCTATACCTTTGCACCATTCCCACTTAATAAAGTAAATCTTTATTTAAATCTGACCTAAGCCTGCACGTCGCAGGCCTGAACTCATTTTTTTATTAACCAAAAACTTTTTACCCATGGTAAAGAAAGATTTACTTACCCAATGTAAGGCGATTCCGGTATTTCGTTATTCACTGTTGAGTCTCCTTTTCCTTTTTCTTTTTTCTCATGATGCCCGGAGTCAGGCGATAGCTTGTAATGACAGAGTCAATATTTCTGTTGACGCAAACTGTACTCTACCTGTGGAATTGTACAAATTTCAGGAAGGCGTTTTTCCTATTGTCAACCAAAGAATTCGTTTTAGACCAAACAACGGTACTTTGTATTTACAAAGTCTTACTCTTGTCTCTGGTCAATTATCTTTGGGCCCAAATCCAGTAAATTTTACTCCACTTTCAGATGTATTGAGTGCTGGAGTAGTAAAATTGCTTATTGGTAAAGTTCATACTTTTGAAGTTTACAACACTGCAACTACAAACAAATGTTGGGGTACATTTTTACTGGAAGACAAACTTGCCCCTACAATCACTTGCCAGTCATCGATTACAGTTGAGTGCGCCGATGGAGTCCCTTATTTGAATTCCAATATCAAAAGCACTTCCATCCTAAGAAGACCAACTGTATCAGACAACTGTGGATTTAACGACTCCACCCTTGTCATTGAGGATAGAAGACAGAACTGTGGTGGCTTCATAGCAAGACACTGGTCATATACTGACTGTGGCGGTATCAAGGGTACTTGTTCTGATACGATCAGAATGACACCCTTGTCACTTGACAGAAGAATGTGTCCTAATCCATTAGTCAGTCTGAAATGCAGCGATGGTATCACCCCCGACCAGATTTATGACGTGGTGTATGCCAGGCCAATACCTTCAGGTGCGGGATTGGCAACAGCATTAGACACTTTGATTTACAGAGATACGACAGCTTTAAAAGCTGCATATCCTTTCTTCAAAACACTTGGGCGAGCAACATTTGATGCAGCTGGTTTGCTAAAAAAGACAGGCAAACTGGATGCTGTATGTGGATTTATCACTACATCAAGTGACCAAACGATCTATCCGTGCGGAAATACTTGTGGAGCAAACAGAAAGATCATCAGAACATGGATAGTTTTGGACTGGTGTAATAGCGTGTCTCCTACATTTATGTGTCCTCAAGTCATAGAAGCGACCAATCCGGATGGACCTACGATCAAAGCAAACGACCTGACAGTTAGTGTTGACCCTTGGGCTTGTGCTGCAAACTTTACTTTCCCGGCACCGGAAATTCTACATGATGTTTGTGACCCTAATCCCACATATACCGTAAGAGGTCCTGTAGGAGTTATCATAAGATGGGATGCATCCAGCGGCAGATGGATGGCTATCGGGGCTCCTAAAGGAACACACATATTTACTTATGTTGCAAAAGATTGTTGCGGTAAAGTAGAAGGTACTGACGAAATTACAGTATCAGTATTTGACAAAACACCACCAGTGGCTGTAGCAAAACAGAATATTATTATTTCCCTGACGACGGCAGGAGAAAATGAAGGAAGTGCAAAACTATTCGCCAACTCTGTGGACAACGGATCTTATGACAGCTGTACTCCAGTATTTCTTGAACTGAGAAGGGATGAAGACCCTACCAGAGATAATGATGGATGCGATTATACAGGCAATAAAACATACAATGCTGACGGACATCCAAATGACGGATCAAAAGACCCAGCTAGCCCAAGTTATGATCCTGACAATGGCTTATTTGTAAAATTCTGTTGTGATGATATCACAAATAGAGAAGGCCTTGTACCTTTCGGAATCGTAAAAGTATGGATGAGAGTATGGGACGATGGTAACTCTTCGGGCTTCATCGGAGATACTATCAATGGCCATACCGATAACTATAACGAGACGTGGATCAATGTAAGAGTAGAAGACAAACTGACTCCAAAGCTGGTTTGCCCTTCAGATGTTACTATCAATTGTGATAGCGATGCCAGTAACCTTTCTTTGACAGGCAGAGCCAGAGCATACTCTAATTGTGTTGACCTTAGTGTTGATTACAGGGATCAGGATGGTTCCAATAGTTGTGGAGCCGGTACTATCAACAGGACTTGGTTTATCAGAGGCAATCCAAGTATACAGTGTGTCCAAAAAATCGTAAAAAGAAGTCCAACAGGAACTTTTGGTCTTGATAATATTAAATGGCCAGCAGACGCAACTACCAACTGTGTAGATGATATTGCAAACGTAAAACCTACTTGGGTAAGTGGTACTTGTGATTTGATAGGTTTGAGCCTGAAGAGTGATACTTTCTATTTTGAAAGTGGTGCTTGTTTGAAAATACTCAATCGCTACACAGTAATCAACTGGTGTACTTATAATCCTAACTATACCGGAGCATCGCCTCTTGGTATATGGTACAAAACTCAGGTGATCAAGATAGTAGACAATGATCGTCCAAGTTTGGGATCTTGTGAGCCCAAAACTTATGAAGTTAACAGCAGTACTTGTGATGTAACAGACCTTGTTATCACACAGACAGCAGATGATCTCGGACAGTGTAACACGGGTTCGTTGAAGTGGATTGTATTTGTGGATCTTTGGGGTGACGGTACTACAGATCTTGAGTATTCATCATTCCTGCCATTGAATGATACAAATCTAGGTAATGATACTAATGGAAATGGCATAAATGACAGGTACGTAGCACCTACCAGCAAAGGAAGTACTGTAAGTGTCACAATACCGGAGATAATAGGAGGGGCATCAAGCCATAAAGTCACCTGGAAAGTAGTAGACGGTTGTGGTAATATTACCACTTGTACCCAAAACTTCTCTGTGGCTGACAAGAAGAAACCTTCACCTTATTGCCTAAGTCTCAGTTCAGCTCTGATGAAAAACGGACAGGTGGAACTTTGGGCTGTGGACTTCAATGTAGGTTCTTCTGATAATTGTACATCCAAGAGTAATCTTTTGTACACATTTGACGAAGCGAATCCTGTATTGACTAAGATAAATCAGTCTCACTACTTCAAAGGAGCTGGTATTGAGGCAACATTAGCAGAATATAATGCCGGAAACGCACAGAAATGGATACCGTCCACCAAGAGTTCTGGCAAGATATTCGGATGTAGCAGCCTTCCTTCGGTAGATGTGAAGATGACAGTTTGGGACGAAAAACTGAATTTCGAATTCTGTATGGTTAAACTTAGTCTTCTGGATAATCAAGGTGCTTGCGGTCCGGTACAAGCCACAACCGTAAGCGGCAGAATGGTTTCCAACAATGGTCAGAGTGTCAAAAATGCAGAAGTTGTACTTGACAATGGTGTACCTGAATTACTTAAATCTACAGTAACAAATGCAAGTGGAGATTATACATTCAATAATGCAACAATGCATTACGATTATACTATTGCAGGTAAGAAGACAGATGATTACCTGAATGGTGTAAGTACCCTGGATCTTGTCATGATTCAAAGACACATACTGGGTCTGGATAAACTTGATGGACCTTACAACCTTGTAGCAGCAGATGCTAATGTTGATGAAAAAGTAACAGCATCCGACCTTACAGAACTCAGAAAATTGATTTTGGGCATTTATGCTCAGTTACCTAAATCAGACAGCTGGAAGTTTATAGATAAGACCCAAAGTTTTACTGATGCTAATAATCCTTGGCCGCTTGAGGAGAAGATCAAAATCAAAGATCTGAGCCAGGCAGCAACAAGCCAGAATTTTGTAGCTGTCAAAGTGGGTGATGTTAATAGTTCAGCCACTGGAAATATTGATAATCAAGAAACTGATACAAGAAGTAAAGCGGAACTTTACACTGAAAATAAATCAGCAGTAGCCAATGAATTACAATCTGTGGTGTTTGATGCTGATCTGGATCAAGTTTACGGTATGCAGTTTACCCTTACACTCAACAACGCCGATCTAGTTGACGTGTATGTAGGTGGCCAGAAGATAAGCGAAAGTAATATTGCTAAATTAACAGATAATAAATATACTGTGAGCTGGAATGATGTGAAATCTGTTAGCGGTAATGAAATCCTTACTTTGAATATCGTATCCAAAGTTTCCGGAAATATTTCAGACCTTATATCTGTAAATTCGTCTGTAACTTCAGCGGAAGTATACTCAGGAGATGATCTCCAGACCAGCAAATTGTCCCTAAGATTTGGTGGAAAAGACAATGTCTCTGAATTTACATTATACCAGAATGAGCCTAACCCATTCAATGACAAAACTATTATTTCATTCAACTTACCTGAAGCAGGAAATGCAACCCTCAAAGTATTTGATGTGACAGGACAAGTTATATATAAAAACAAAGGATCTTTTGGTAAAGGCATCAATAACTTTACGCTGACAAGAGACGATCTTCCATCTAAGGGTGTGATGATCTATCAGATTGAAAGCGGAGCAAATGTTGGAACCAAGAAGATGATCGGCCTCGAGTAACAACAATTTGCTTAAATTAATTCCTTTGGGATGCATCGTTTCGGTGCATCCCTTTTTCAGTTTTTATAATTATCTTTGGAGCTTGATAGATAAACTGAAAATTTTATGGAAGATAAAAGATTATTTCTCCTTGATGGGCATGCATTGGTGTATAGGGCACATTTTGCATTTATCACACGTCCGCTGATCAACTCCAAAGGGATCAATACATCTGCAGTAACTGGATTTGTACGTACATTATGGGACCTCATGGTCAATCAAAAGCCCACCCATATTGCAGTAGCTTTTGACCCGAAAGGAGGTACATTCCGCCATGAATACTATCCTCAATATAAAGCCAATCGAGATGCGCAGCCTGAAGACATTACTATCGCCATGAAATATATACCTGAAATTGTCGAGGCTTTCAATATACCGGTAGTCATGGTCCCCAACTATGAAGCAGATGACATCATAGGTACTCTCGCAAAACAGGCAGAAAAGGAGGGCTACACAGTGTATATGGTAACTCCTGATAAAGATTATGCGCAGCTGGTCTCTCCCAATATCTATATGTACAAACCGGGCAGACAAGGTAATGAAGTAGAAATACTGGGTGAAAAAGAGATACTGGCTAATTGGGATATAGAACGCGTAGAACAGGTCATAGACGTACTTGGACTTCAGGGAGATAGTGTGGACAATATTCCGGGTATCCCTGGTATAGGGCCGAAATCAGCTGTCGCTTTACTGAAGGAATTTGGATCGGTGGAAAATATCATTGCGAATGCAGATAAATTAAAAGGCAAACAAAAAGATAATGTAATACAGTTTGCCGATCAGGCTATGTTATCTAAAAGACTAGCTACCATCAATATAGAATCACCTATACAATTTGATGCGGCCAAATTTAATCTTGACCCCATCAACCGTGAAAAAGTTAAAGAGATCTTTCTTGAACTGGAGTTCAGGGCTCTGGCCCAGCAAATCCTGGGGTACGATCTGACTTCCGGTGAACCTAAAAGTGGACAAGGAGTGCAGCAATCATTATTTGGGGCTGAACCGCAAGCTGTCTCTGACTATATCCCACCATCCAAAACAGATGACTATGAAATAGCTAAAAAGAATATTTCAAATAGCCCGCACACTTATCATCTCATTGATACAGAAGATAAGATCAAAGAACTGATAATGATGCTTGAAAAAGCAACGGAAATAAGCTTTGATACAGAAACTACTGGAATTGATGCCCATCAAGCTGAACTGGTAGGCATGTCTTTTTCAGTGAAGCCCGGGGAAGGCTATTATGTTCCCGTCTCCTCAGATCAAAAGAAGGCAAAATCAACAGTTGCCTTATTTAAGGGTTTATTAGAAAATCCAGGCATTAAAAAAATCGGGCAGAATATCAAATATGACATGACCATGATGAAATGGTATGGCGTGGAAGTAGAAGGACCCTATTACGATACAATGATCACACATTATTTATGTGAACCTGATCTTAGACACAAATTGGACTACCTGACAGAGTCCTATTTGGACTATAAGATGGTACCCATTGAGGACTTAATCGGTAAGGGTGGAAAAAATCAACTCAGCATGCGTGATGTTGCTGTAGAAAAAGTAAAAGAGTATGCCTGTGAAGATGCTGATCTTACCTTACAGTTGGTACCCGTTCTTAAAAAAATGATGAAGCAAAATGAGTTGGATGAATTGTATACTAAGATTGAAGAGCCGCTCATCCGTGTTTTATGTGATTTGGAATATGAAGGGATAAAGATAGAACCTTCATTTCTGAATGACTATTCTAAGGAACTGGAAAAACTAATAATTGAAAAGGAAAAAGATATTTACAAAAATGCCGGGGTACATTTTAATATTTCTTCACCAAAACAAGTCGGGGAAGTTTTGTTTGATCGGCTGAAAGTACCTTATAGATGGAAAAAAACATCCTCTGGTCAATATTCTACAGATTTTGATAAGCTATCCGAACTGGCAGGGGAGCATATCGTGATTGATTCCATCCTTGAGTATCGTAAGCTTTTTAAACTAAAATCTACTTATGTCGATGCATTACCTCTGATGGTCAATCCCAAAACTGGACGGGTACACAGTAATTTTAATCAAGCGAGAGCAGCTACGGGAAGACTGAGCTCAGAAAATCCAAATCTTCAGAATATTCCAATAAAAGATGAAGCCGGCAGGGAGATTCGTAAAGCATTTGTTCCCCGGGATGAGAATCATATCATTCTGGCGGCCGATTATTCTCAGATAGAGCTGCGGATCATTGCAGAAATAAGTAATGACCAGGCTATGCTGGACGCTTTTATTGCAGGTAATGATTTCCATAAGGCTACTGCTGCCAAAGTATATGGAGTACCTTACGACGAAGTGACATCAGAGCAAAGAAGAAATGCAAAAACTGTCAATTTTTCTATTACTTACGGTGCAGGAGCTACCAATCTATCCAGACAATTGGGCATATCCCGAAAAGATGCTCAGGAACTCATACAGAGTTATTTCAGGGAGTTTAGTGGTCTTAAAAATTATATGGATGAGACGGTGCGCATGGCCAGAGAGTATGGATATGTAAAAACCTTACTGGGCAGAAGAAGGAATTTGAGGGACATTAATTCCAGAAATTCTCTGACAGCCAGCAATGCAGAGAGAGTCGCCATAAATACCCCGATCCAGGGTACGGCGGCGGACATGATCAAAATTGCAATGATTCATATTCATGATGCC
>JAYTNJ010000370.1:0-5119 GCA_043748345.1 Saprospiraceae bacterium | reverse complement strand
CCGGCCATCCAAATACACCTTTTACAATTCCTTTTTTGGTATGGATATTGACTCTCATAGAAGGAGCAATGATATGATCCGATCCACCATTACGTATTACTTGTATGAATCCATTATCCGAAATATAATTTACGTACCAGGATATTTCATCAGCATGTGCTTCAATGACTACTCTATAATCCTTACCTGGATTTATCACACCGTAAGCAGTGCCATAGTTATCAAGATGCCATTCATCTACATACGGCTTAATATAGTCCACCCATATTTTTTGACCTGACGTTTCAAATCCGGTTGGCGATGCATTATTAAGATATTTAAAAAGAAATTCTTCTGATTTTTGGGTGATTGAATTCATTTAGTTGGTTTTATCTCGATATTTGTATTGTTATTTAAAAATGATTCTGATACCATGCCTGAGGATCCTTATTCCATTCCGATAATATTTCTGCATCTTTTTCGGTAATATAATTTGTCGCTTTAGCTTCGTATATTAATGTATTATAATTGGACAAAGAACGATGTTTGCAATCATTATTCCTAAAATTATCTTTAGCTTTTTCAAATCCGTAGTCAAAAATAGCGATAACCCCTAAGATTTTATGACCTTCAGCATGGAGGATTTCCACTACTTCAAGTGCACTGCCACCTGTTGAGATAAGGTCCTCTACGACCAGAATTTTTGATTTTGGAGGTATTTCACCTTCGATTTGATTTTGCCGACCATGACCTTTGGGTGCCGACCTGACATAACAGAACGGTTTTGAGAGAAAATCAGCCAAAAGAGCTCCGTGGGCAATACCGGCTGTAGCCACTCCTGCTATCATATCCAGCTCTCCAAATTCAGCAGAAAGAGCAGCCAGTGATTTTTTTATCTCATTTCGTACATCAGGATAAGACAAAGTAATACGATTGTCACAATATATAGGTGACCTCATACCTGATGCCCACGTAAATGGATTTTGTGGGTTTAATTTAATTGCTTTAATTTGCAGAAGTTTTTGTGCTATTGAGTTTTCAGTGTTCATATTAAATAATTAAATGGAGAAGCCGCAAATTTATAAAATATATATCAACGAAGTAGAAGTTTTACTTAAACCATCTGATCAGGTAACACTAGAAGAGACAGTGTCATCTGGCAGCGTTGTCGTAAAATACACAGGAAATAAAAAGCACCTTCTGGACTATATCAGTATACTTGAGAAGTCAATAAAGTCTGAGAAAATGATTATCCATCATGAAGATTTTATTAAGCTAAAGGCTGATTTTAAATCACATTTTTCAGAAATTGAAGCAGCTGGAGGTCTGGTAGTCAATGAAAAAAAAGAATATCTTTTTATATTAAGAAGCGGATCCTGGGATTTACCCAAAGGGCGCATAGAAACTAATGAAACCAAAAGAGAAGCTGCCGCGAGGGAAATAACCGAAGAAACCGGCATAAAAAATCTGACTATCCTTAAAAAACAGATGGTAACAAGGCATACATTCAGAAGTAATGTTGGAAAGCGCATCATCAAAAAATCCCACTGGTTTCTTATGGAAGCAATAAAGCAGGTACCAGTGCCTCAACAGGATGAAAATATAGAACGAGCCGATTGGATGACTATGGAAAGATTTTTTAGTAAAAAGAGACAGGTTTATCCAAATATACTCGAGGTAATTCATACGCAGGATACGCCGGAATTAACTGATAAGGTGCAGATAAAAATCAAATGAAAATGTCACTTAAGAAATTAAAATCTCTATTTTTTGATTTCTATAAAGATGTCGTGGTTGCGGGTATTGTCATATCATTTTCTTGGGTGCTTGTTTACAGGATTGTGCATCCTCCGGCTACTTTGCTTATGTTAACCCGAGTATTGACATCAGAAGGCAAACTGAAATATGATTATGTGGACGATGAAAAGATTTCTCCATATATAAAAGTATGTGCCATGGCTTCAGAAGATCAGAATTTACCTTTTCATAGCGGAATGGATATTGAGGCAATCCAAAAGGCGGTAGCAGTAAATAAAAAAGGTCGAAAGCTGTTCGGTGCCAGCACCATCTCGCAGCAGGTGGCTAAAAATGTATTTCTGTTTCCTCAGCGTTCGTACATTCGGAAAGGACTGGAGTTGTATTTTACTTTTCTTATTGAGACTTTATGGCCTAAGGATAAAATTCTGGAAATGTATCTGAATGTTGCCGAGATGGGAAATATGATTTTTGGAGTTGAAATGGCTGCCAGGCAATATTTTAATAAGTCTGCTTCCCGATTATCTGTAAAAGAATCTGCCTCAATTATAGCTGTTTTACCTAGTCCCAGGAATTATAGAGTTCAGAATCCCGGTAATTATGTGGCAAGCAGGCAGCGGGAAATTTCAGAACTATACTATTCATTGGATGGGACATCCTATATCAGGGAGTTGTATGTTAAATCTGACCAGTCACTGTATGATTTCAGAAAATACCGAAAGTAAAAATTCAAATATTATTATTCAAAATAGACTTTGATTGTGTAATTTTGCACAAAATTAATTTTTATGACAGATTATTTTAAAAATTTGAATCAGGATGAATGGCAAAGCTTGCAGGATGTTATTCCATTGATTGGTATCCTTATAGCTGGGGCAGATGGTCAAATAGAAGAAGACGAAATAAGCTGGTCAAAAAAGGTTATTCACATCAGAAGTTATAAGCTCAAAGGAGGTCTTAAGACGTATTATGAAGAAGTCGACAGGGATTATGATGCGAGATTTATGCATTTTGTAGAAACACTGCCATCAGGAGCAAAGGAACGGGCTGATGCAATAACTGAAAAATTGGAGGAAATTAATCCTGTATTAGCTCAGCTGGATAATGTTATCGGGGTTAAATTATATAATAGCTTTATCTCTTTTGCTGAACAAGTTGCTAAGGCTTCCGGTGGTATAATGGGTTTTTATTCTATCAATAAGCAGGAGGCAAAACTGATTGGGTTACCTATGATTCATCCCATTCATCCTGATGACTCCCAAAAGGAAGAAGAAGAGTAAGAGTATACTCACTTTGTTTTTTTTCTTCTGTCTCTATATGTATTGAATGCGCTTTTTACAGGCTTACGTGGCGGCTTTGATGTTTCAACGGGAATATGTTCTGAAGCGTTTTTACGCTTATTTAATGGTTTCTTTTGAGTTAAATTCTTGATATTTATTTTTAACAGCGTACAAAGCTCTTCTTTTTTAATATCATAATATTTTCCTGGTTCGAGTTTTCCCACTTTCAAATCTTCTATTTGAGCCCTCACTAATCTTAAAACAGGAAATCCTAAAGAGGCAAACATCTTTCTTACTTGTCTGTTTTTTCCTTCTGTCAATTCTATTAGAGCCCATGATGTAGGGATATTTTTTCTGAACCTCACAGGAGGATCTCTGTCGGGTAATACAGGAGCTTTTGGTAATTTTTTAACATGACAAGGTTGCGTTTGGTAAGTCCCCGAATCTATTTTAATTTCTACTCCTTTATTTAATTTTGATATGGCCACATCAGTGATTTCATTTTCTACCTGTACGAGATAAGTTCGTTTATGCTTATTGGAGGGGTTAAGCAGCTGATCATTGATGCTTTTATCATTGGTAAGTAATAGCAGTCCTTCAGAGTCTTTATCCAACCTGCCTACGGGGTACACATCTTTTTCTACATTCAGAAAGTCAGCAAGCGTTACATGATCTTCTCTTTCCTTAGTGAATTGATTGAGCACGTTATAGGGTTTGTAAAAAACATAGTATTTATGATCCATAATTATTTTATTCTGATATTTTATGCCATCCGAGCAAACCCAACCATCTGATCACTTATCCTATCTAAACATTAAATCTGAAATGCATCACATCTCCGTCTTCCACTATATAGTCTTTACCTTCCACCCCCATTTTACCCGCTTCTTTTACAGCATGTTCTGAACCAAATTTTATAAAATCGGCATATTTTATGACTTCAGCCCGGATAAATCCTTTTTCAAAATCTGTATGTATGACTCCGGCTGCCTGAGGAGCTTTCCAACCTTTTATAATGGTCCATGCCCGCACTTCTTTCACTCCTGCTGTAAAATACGTGTATAAATTCAATAATTTATATGCCGCTCTTATTATCCTGTTTACTCCGGGTTCATGAAGTCCCAAAGCCTCAATAAACTCCATTCTTTCTTCTTTACTTTCCAGTTCAGCTATTTCTGCTTCTATACCCGCACATATCAACAATACTTCCGCATTTTCATTTTTTATTACTTCGATAAATTTTTTAGTATGTGCATTACCTTCAGCAACTGAGGCTTCATCTACATTGCATACATAAAGTACAGGTTTGCTGGTAAGCAGGTAAAGATCCTTGTATAAAGCTTCAAAATTTTCTTCGACTTCAAAGCTTCGGGCTGGTTTTTCTGACTCAAGATGCTGGAGCAATTTTTCTCCCCACTCAGCATTAATAGCATCATCTTTTGATCCTGATTTGGCTTGTTTTTTTAGTTTATCTATTCTTTTTTCCATCGTCTCGATATCCTTAAAGATTAGTTCCAGATCGATGATTTCCTTATCTCTAACCGGATTGACACTACCATCTACGTGGATGACATTATCGTCATCAAAACATCTGACTACATGAAGTATAGCGTCCACTTCTCTGATATTTGCGAGAAACTGATTGCCGAGTCCTTCGCCTTTGCTAGCTCCCTTGATGAGCCCAGCTATGTCCAGAATTTCTACACTCGTAGGAAGTATTCTCTGGGGATTTACAAGTTCAGCCAATTTATCCAACCTTGCATCAGGCACTACAATTACCCCCAAATTGGGTTCTTTAGTAGCAAAAGGATAATTAGCAGCTAGTGCTTTGGCAGATGTTAGAGCATTAAATAGCGTTGATTTACCTACATTCGGAAGGCCTACGATTCCACACTGGAGTCCCATGATATCTAAATTTTACAGCTTATATTTTTAAAAAACGCCGCAAAGGTAATAAAAATAGGATGTAAATTGTACTTGAATTAAGAGTATGTTTAAATTTTGTTTTTAGATAAGAAAATCTACTTATTGTATGTGTAAATAGACATATTTTAAAGTTAAAGTGGAGCAATTCGACTAATCTTATTCTTTACTTTATAGAGGAC
>JAYTNJ010000369.1:0-5048 GCA_043748345.1 Saprospiraceae bacterium | reverse complement strand
GTCAATATTGTTCACATGATTATCCTTTGAGTTAAGAGATTTTTCAAAATCTTCAGGAGATGAAGCGTTCTTAAATAACTCAAGGGCACCTTCCAGACTAAAATTATCACCCGGTAAACCTGTAGGCTCTTCTGACATGTCATCCTGTGCGCTGATATTTACGCTATATAGGAGAAGCAGAAAAAAATAAAGTACATTTTTCATCTTAATATTAATTTTAAAGAGTTAACAATATTTGTTGGACAAAGATAAACTATGTAGGTTTAATTAGGGTGATATTTTTAATTTTACTTTAATGCGAAGAGCCCAGGTAACTAACTTACAAGGGCTCTTTCGACTAAGGTCTCAAAATAAGAAAACTACTTCTTACAGGTGAAAACACCTTTTATTTTGAAATACAACAAGACGTTGTATATTACTATTGTCAATTAAAACCCAAAGATAGTATTAATGAATCACGGGTAGAATTTCAATATTACTGTCTTTGGATAATGCAAATATACGTTATCGAACTAAATCTGCAAGTAAATGCATAACGCAGGAGAATTATAAATAGTTTCTAAATATACGATTTATTTTTATATATAGAACAAATTTATGTTATACAGTCAAAAATGAATATATCTTTTTCTACATATATATCTTAAAAAAAATTAAAAAAAATAATTTTTATTTTCCCAATAATACATTTAACCCTTTTTACTGTAATTTGGTGATTCCTTTGTTATTGTGATATTATGGGGGTGACTTTCTAATATTGATGAACTTGAGATTCTCACCATTTTAGCTTGTTGCAGATCCTGAATAGTATTTGCTCCACAATAGCCCATACCAGCGCGCAAGCCACCAATATATTGTACCATAACTTCAGAGACGGATCCTTTAAACGGCACCCTGCCTTCAATACCTTCAGGGACTAACTTTTTGACATCATCTTCTATGTCCTGAAAATATCTGTCCTTTGATCCCATCTCCATAGCGCCAAGAGATCCCATTCCGCGATACACTTTAAATTTTCTTCCTTCAAAGAGTATAGTTTCACCCGGTGCTTCTTCAGTACCTGCGAAAAGACTACCTGCCATAATAGTATTTGCTCCTGCGGCCAATGCTTTAGCAATATCACCGGTATATCTGATCCCGCCGTCCCCAATGATAGGAACACCTGTGCCTTCCAGTCCTTTTGACGCATTCAAAATAGCATATAATTGAGGAACACCAACACCGGCTACAATTCTGGTAGTACAGATACTTCCCGGCCCTACTCCCACTTTTACGGCATTGACCCCGGCGTCAGCCAGAGCTTTGGCACCTTCTGCTGTAGCTATATTACCCCCTACGATCTGCAAATATTTATACTTAGCTCTTACTGAAGCCACTGCGTCCAGTACACCTTTCGAATGTCCATGGGCTGTATCTATACATAATACATCAATGCCAACAGACACTAAAGCATCAACCCTGTCAAATAAATCTTTACTTACTCCCACAGCAGCACCTACGTATAACCTACCATGAATGTCCTTGGCAGAATTAGGAAAATTCTCTACCATCATGATATCTCTATATGTTATCAACCCAATGAGTAGATTATTATCATCAACAACAGGAAGTTTCTCAATTTTATATTTTTGAAGTATTTCTTTAGCTTGGGTAAGTGTAGTCCCTTTTGGAGTAGTGATTAATCTTTCTTTAGTCATAATTTCAGTTACCGGACGATCTAGGGCCGTCTCAAATCTAAGGTCTCTATTGGTCAGGATACCCACAAGTTTTCCATTTTTATCTACTACAGGAATGCCTCCAATCTTATTGATTTGCATCAAATGATGAGCATCCTTTACCGTGGCATCTTCTGTGAGTGTGACAGGATCCATTATCATTCCGCTTTCAGATCTCTTTACACTTCGTACCTGATTTGCTTGAGCTTCTATAGACATATTTTTGTGTATAATGCCTATACCGCCTTCTCTTGCAATAGCAATAGCAAGCTTAAATTCAGTTACGGTGTCCATTGCGGCGCTGATTATGGGGGCATTGAGACGAAGGTCTGTTGTAAATTGGGTGGATATATCTACTTCTCTTGGAAGTACTGCTGAGTAAGAGGGAATCAAAAGCACGTCATCAAATGTAAGTGCTTCTTCTATTCGGGTGGTTTTACTATTTATATGTTCCATCTGCAAAAGTATGAAGAATAAAAAAGGTAGCAAAATTTTGACTAAAAATTTATCCTATTATAGTTTTTATGCTTTAAGTTGTTTCATTAATATATTTTAGCTTTTTTTGCGCAAAATATTAATGTATTCCAGATGCTCACGGTGATTTCAGACGACTATTTTATGACCCAGGCTATCAGGGAAGCAGAAAAAGCAAGAGATAACGGAGAGGTGCCTGTAGGGGCTGTCGTAGTATGTCGCAATCAGATCATTGCAAGAGCACACAACCAAACTCAGCTACTAACTGATGTCACTGCTCATGCTGAGATAATGGCAATAACTACTGCAGCATCATACCTCGGGAGTAAATATCTTAAAGAATGTACTTTATTTGTCACACTAGAACCCTGTATTATGTGTGCCGGGGCACTTTTCTGGTCACAAATAGATCGGGTAGTGTATGGGGCCAGTGATGAGAAACGAGGATTCATGAGATACGGAAAGGAACTTCTTCACCCTGTCACAAAACTTGAATATGGCATAAAACACGATGAGTGTGCCGAAATCATCAGGGCATTTTTTATTGCCCAAAGGAAATAATTCTTACAAAAATTTAATGACTCCTAATATCAATCCAATGAAGTTTAGCATGACTTTAGATTTGGTACTTTGTAAAAAATTTAATTACAGTATCTACTTTTCCGTATACCAATCTTTTACATCTGCTGAAAATTTCACGAGTGACTCTTTCTCTATATACATCATGTGCCCTGCCGAATAATACTTCATAGATATATTTTTTTTAAGATTATCAGGTAAAAACATATGGTCCATAGTATATTCCGAAGCAAAAAACGGAGTTGCCAGATCATAATAGCCATTACACACCAACACTTTCATGTGAGGATTTTTAACCATAGCTTTTCGCATTTCTTCTGAAACATTAAGATATTGGTTTTGCACATTGTCATAGTTCCATGGGCGCGCCCTGCCAGTCAGAATTTCGTAAGGTATGTCTATATTGACCTTTAAGTTTCTCTTCAAATGATCATATAGTGCCACAGTATAAGGACCATAGATGGTAGCATCATAACTGGGATCAAATTCCGGCCTATCTCCTGCATCGTTATAATCATTGCCTGTAAATCTGCTATCAAGCCTTCCATTTGTCATACCTTGTGATCTGAGTAGCTCTTTACAAAACTGCTGGATATTTATTCTTAGGTTGGTATTTAAGATATATTGTTTTGAAAGTCCTGTGTATACTGAAAGCTTTTCGGCTATTATATTTTTTTCAGTTTCACTCAGTTTATCCCCTAAAGTCAATGCAAAGTTATAATCGTCGTAAGCAAATTTACGGACATCTGCCATGAGCTTTTCTAAATTATCAAATGATGGATTTAGTTTTTTGTGATACCAAGCGGTGGCAGCATACGTTGGTAAAAAAAGCATATAAGGCAGGTCGTTTCCTATTTCAAATCTTGCAGTCTGAAAATTAGTGATCTGTGAAATAAGAACAATCCCATTTAAAAACATACCATATCTGGATATAAGGTAATGGCTGAGACCGGCAGCACGGGTTGTTCCGTAGCTTTCTCCTGCGAGGTATTTCGGGCTGGCCCATCTACTATTTTTACTTGTGTATAATTGGATAAACTGCCCAATAGATTCAATATCTTCAATATATCCCAGAAATTCCTTTTTGTCAACCCCTTCTACCGGACGTGAGTATCCAGTCATAACCGGGTCTATAAAAACCAGATCGGTATATTCCAACCAGGTGTATTCATTATCTACAACCTGATATGGAGGGGCCATGGACGCACCATTATCCTCCATAGCAATTCTTTTAGGCCCTAAAGCTCCCATATGCAGCCATACTGAAGCGGATCCAGGACCACCATTAAAAGTATATGTTATGGGTCGCTCGTTTAAATTGGCTCCTTCTTTAGTATATGCTGTATAAAATATACGAGCCTTATCCTTACCATCTTCAGTTTCTAATAACATATATCCTGATGTAGCCGTGTAATTTATGGATTTACCGTTTTTGTATGTCAATACATGTCTGGTTACCGATGGGGGTGCTGTTTCAGCTTCTTTTATTTCCTTATCTTTCTGCGAATAAGAATTTGATGAAAATGCAAAAAACAAAATTAGAATACTAAAAATACTTGTGCGTTTCATTGGTTTATATGATTATTTGAGTAAATATACTTAAATTTTAAATAATCTGAAAGTCTTAATGCCTTTGGCGGTATTAACAGTTACAATATAGAGCCCTTTAGCTAATAAGCTAAGATTTATGTATTGGTTTTTTAATTCTGATCTTATATGAATTTTTCCTTGTGTATCGGAAATTGTTACTACGGCAGGATCGTTTAAGGCTGCTCGTTTTATAAAAATCTGATCATCGGCTGGGTTAGGAAATAAAGTCATACCTTCTATATCTTCGGATGACTGAATAGATGAAGACGTCTCGACATATGCTATAACTTCGCGAAGTTCGCTGGTGCATTCCACTTGGTCGTACTCAATCTCCCAATCATAAAAGTAGTAATAATAGACAGCCCCAAACGTAGAAGAAGCGATAGTGATTACATCGTTAATGTCATAAGGAAAAGCCGTATTGTTAAATGTCCTTACAAGTCGGGGCGATTTGTAACCCAGTTCGTTGATGTTTATTTTTTCATCAGTAATCATTTTATACTGGACACCGGGTTTGAGAGTGGCATTAAGTATCAATCTGTTTATTCCTGCATTTAATACAAAATCTTTTGAAAAAATCAGTTTTCCCTCCTTATCTGTAATAAGGATTAGTCTTTTACCTTTGGTGTCTGTATTGACTACCACTGATCGAATGATGCAAGGCTTTTCAACATTAAATACTAATCCTCC
>JAYTNJ010000368.1:0-6948 GCA_043748345.1 Saprospiraceae bacterium | reverse complement strand
CAAAAAAAATATCAAAAAATGTGATCAATTAAAACAATTTCAGCCCAACTAGTCTTGTATATTTATCCAAATTTTAGGTTTGCGGATTTAAGGTAATATTGAAAGAAATTAATTCTACTTTGTTAACTTAGGAGTTATCAAAAAAAAATCACAAAGGCTTTCAGGTGGCTTGTCCTTATATTGTCTTTGAATATCTTTTTCCCACTGAATATGTCTGTAGAACATTTTAGTAATTTTTTCTTCCATTTTCACTTCTTGTGACAATAGTAATGCAATGGTTTGAAGCCTGACGTCTCTTTCTGACAATAGTGGAATATCTTCCTTTTTTTCCAGCTTCTTCTTGAGAATAAAATGCATGGCCATCATCGCCAATGCCATGTGTTGATAACTTGAATTGTATTTCCTTACCTGATAGTATGTCATTCCCAACTCACCAATATTTTCCTGGAATGATCGCTCTATCCAATATCTCTGCACTTGCATATAAGCAAACTCCTCTATGAATCTCTCTCCTATCGTAAAGTCACTCAAAGAGAATTTTATTTTATTGCGATCCTTTCTTATGATGAGTGTTCTCTACTGTGCATATGCAGTCTTGGTGTCCCATACCCAAACGGTTTGCACATGAAATAATGCTTTGAGCCAGCCTTTGGCACCTTTGCGCCATTCCATCAGAGTTAAAGCCTTCTTATTTATTGCTGTAAAGTAATCTTCTACTTTTATTGAATTTTGCCCGTTGGTTATTTTAACGATCTCTTTACCTTTTTTTGTCACCCGCTTTTCAACCAATAGTTCTGGTTCGGTAAGATAAATATGTTGATTCGTTTTTACATACAGTACAAATTTCTTACCTTTTTTATCTAATGTGTTTGCAAAGTCATACCCCTGACCATACAATGAATCTGCACCTATTCATCCGTATTGTACACCAACTTGATCCAATTCATCTATTAATTCTAAAGCAAGTTCTAATTTGGTGGCATATTTAATAGCTCTCTTGGGCACACCTGCTGTGATACATCTTTTCTCATCATCTGTCCATTCTTTTGGAAGATATAAACGAAAATAGAACCAAAGATTCAGAAATAAATCCGTTTGAAAAATGAATTAACCTATTGAATAACGATGCAAATCATTTTACTATGTAAAGACAGGAACAGAAATTTATTAAAATCAACATAAATAATTTATCAATTTTATATAGAATTTTTGATGGTATGAATGTAAATATTTTGCATTGATTAAGATTTTTAGAATTATTGCATATTTTTTCATAAATTTGGACCATATGTTTGAAAGTAAAAGAAACACAGTTCAAATCTAAAAAGTCACATGACCAAAAAGCATCACATTAGGTTGATTTTTTTATTGTATTCATTTATAACAGTTATGAATAAAAACAATTTTAGTTTTAAGATACATAAGTCATTTGCCGGCATTCTATTAATGATTTGTTTAAATGCTTTTTTATACCCCTTACAAACCCATGCCCAGGCTTCATCAGAAAAAGGCCTTCCCTTTATCACCAATTATTCTGCTAAAACCTATAATGCACTTCCCCAAACATGGAGTATCCAGGAAGATGAACGGGGCATCATGTATTTCGGGGTTCAAAACTATTTGCTGGAATATGATGGGGTGAAATGGAGAAAGGTTACGATTAAAAACAATGAAGGTGCATCTGTAATAAGATCAATGGGAAAACACAAAGACGGGTTGATTTACTACGGAGCTTTTGGAGATGCAGGCTACCTTGATTATGACAGCCTCGGTCAAAAACAAACATACTCCTTACGGGATTTTATACCTGCTGCCAACCGTGATTTTTTAGATGTGTGGACCACCCATGCGACCGAATCAGCGGTTTATTTTCAGGCAAGGGAATATATTTTCAGGTTAGATGATAAAAAGCCGGGGGTAAAAAATTATAGCATGATGAAGGTGTGGAAACCCCAAACTAAGTTCATGTATGCATTTTATCTCGATGGCAATTATTATGTGCATCAACAGGGATTGGGGTTGTATAAAATGGTAAATGATTCGCTGGTATTAATACCCGGCAGTGAGTTTACGGGCAAAGAAAGAATGCAAATCATGTTGCCTTATATAACCGCAAGCAACGAAAAGCAGTACCTGGTAGGGCTATTTTATAGCGGTCTTTATTTATTTAATGGAAAAGCCTTTCAACCCTTTGCCACACAGGCCGATCCCATAATAAAGACTGGCGCTACTTTATACAAAGGTCTTCAATTAAGAAACGGCTCCTATGTTCTTTCAACTACCGGCAAGGGGATTGTTATTATAGACGCACAGGGAAATTTACTGCAAAAAATTAACCGGGATGTTGGCCTGCAGGATGAATCTATTTATGTACCCTACGAAGATAAAAAAGGTACCCTTTGGCTGGGTATGGACAATGGCATTTCAAGGATTGAAATAGCTTCTCCATTAACAAAATTCACTTTACAATCCGGTATCAATACCGGTGTACTGGCAATAACAAGATTTCAAGACAATGTATATATTGGCACTACCAACGGGCTTTTAGCCTTTGATAAAAAAACTTCATTTTTTAACCCGGTGCCGGGTATCCCACTTAACCAGGTATTCACCCTTTATCCTAACGACAACCAACTCCTGGTTCCGGGTGATGGACTTTTTAGTGTTAAAAATAAAAAGGCGGTAACGATCCGTTCATCTATCAGTGGCGACCTTTCGTTGACCTTATTAAAAGTGCCGGATAAATTTCCAAATATTTTATTGGGCGGTGGAAATTTTGGTGTGGCCGTTTTCAATAAAATTGGGGTTGATGGATTTAATTTTGCAGGATATATTCCGGGTATTACCGACCAAATATGGAGCTTTGGCGAAAATAAAGATGGAACCATTTGGGCTGGTACACAAGCCGGATCAGTCTATCATGTTACGCTTGCAGTTGATGAAAAGGGGGATATTGATTTTAAGAAAACCAGCTTTAAAAAATATGGTATTGAACAGGGTTATAAAAAAGGACTCGGGCAGGTGTATACCATTAAAGGAATCAATTATTTTATAGCAGATTCTTCTATATACACTTTTAACGATCAATTGAAACGGTTTATCCCCGATACTACTTTTGGCCATTTTACTAAAGGAGGTGGTAACACAGAATTTGAAATGGTTGAAGATGACAAAGGAAGGGTTTGGATACGATTTGGTAAAGAATTAAGGATTGCCTACCCAAAGCCAGCCGGAGGATACCGTTTTGATAATACCATATTGAGTTCGATCAATGAGCTAACCATACAAAAAATATTTACAGAAAAAAATGGCATTGTTTGGCTATGCACAACCGATGGATTGATACGCTATGATGAAAATATTGAAATAAATATTGAACAATCTTATAAAACATTAATCCGTTTTGCATCAGCCGGAAAAAATATTTTAAGTACTGTTCCCAGTTCCGACTCAAAACTCTTTTCTGTATCTTATAAAAATAATACTCTGCGGTTTGAATATGCTGCGCCTTTCTTTGAACAGGAAGACAAAACACAATACCAAACCTGGCTGGAAGGATTTGAAAAAGACTGGTCAGATTTTGGATTCAATTATTATAAAGAATACACAAACATACCCGCTGGTGATTATCATTTTCATGTACGGGCAAAAAATGTATATCAGAAAATAAGTGAGGAATCTGTTTATCATTTTTCAGTCTATCCTCCATGGTATGCTACCTGGTGGGCTTACGCCTTGTATACATTATCTGCTATTGCATTGATCTATTCTTTTATCCGTTGGCGAACAAAACAATTACATGAAAAGCATCGTGAACTGGAAAAAGTGGTTGATGAGCGTACTTCCCAATTAAGCCACCGTGTAGAAGAACTGGCAGTCATCAATAGTGTGCAGGAAGGATTGGTAGCTCAGATGGATATGCAGGCCATTTATGATCTGGTAGGTGAAAAAATCAGAGAAATATTTGATGCACAGGTAGCGGATATTGTGACTTATGATCCCGTTACCAATTTTATCGAAGACCGCTACGCTTACGAAAAAGGCGATCGCACCTTGTTAGGACCAAGAGAAATAAATGGCTTCAGAAAACATGTTGTGAAAACGAAACAGTTATTGCTGCATAATGAAAATGTAGAAAAGGCCCTGATAGATTATGACAATAAAATCATGATTGGCGATATACCCAAATCTCATATTTATGTGCCGATGATTGCTGCTGGTGAAGTAAAAGGTATCATCAGTCTTCAGAATCTTGACCATGAAAATGCATTTTCCGATTCTGATGTTAAACTGATCATTACCCTTTCTAACAGTATGAGTGTCGCGCTCGAAAGTGCCAGGCTTTTTGACGAGACCCAGCATTTACTTATGATATCTGAAGAAAGAGCACAGGAACTCGCTATTCTAAACAGCGTGGGTGAAGCAATGTCCAAAACCCTCGACATTAAAACGGTAACACACATTGTTGGTGAAAAGGTTCGCAGTATCTTTGAGGCCGATGTAACCGAAATATTGTTATGTGAAGAAAATTCGGACCTGATTCATGTTCCTTATGCTTATGCCGGTGATTACCAGGAGGTGGAGCCATTTAAGATGGGTACAGGCCTGACATCCAAAGTGATACTAACAGGTAAACCGTTGCTCATCGCTACAATGGATGAAGCATTATCAATGGGTGCCCTGATGCCAAAGGATGAGGATAAAACAGAAGCTTACATGGCTGTACCGATTATCGCAGGTGAAAAAATGTTGGGTGTGGTAAGTGTACAAAGTTATCATCCTCATGCCTTTCACGATTCTGACGTACGCCTTCTGAGTACCCTATCATCAAGTATGGGAGTAGCCCTGGAAAATGCCAGACTCTTTGACGAAACAAATCGCTTACTCAAAGAAACTGAACAGCGTACTGCTGAACTGGCCGTAATAAACGGTGTACAGGATGGACTGGCCCGTGAATTGGATATCGAGGGTATATATGAACTGGTGGGAGAAAAGATGAGAGAGATTTTTAATGCTCAGGTCATGGATATTGTTACATATGATAAAAACAAGAACCTGATTGAAGATAAATATGTTTTCGAAAAAGGTGACAGGACAATGTTTGGTCTAAGGGAACCGGTTGGCTTCACAAAACATGTAATAAATTCAGGCCAATTAATACTGATCAATGAAGATCTTGTTAATAAAAGCAAAGAATACGATAACATAGTAGTTTATGGGGAAGCGGCGAAATCTGCTGTGTGGGTTCCCTTAATTTCAGGCAATGAAGTTAAAGGTGTAATCAGTTTGCAGGATTTGGATAAAGAACATGCTTTTACTGATTCAGATGTAAACCTCCTTACCACTCTGGCCAATAGTATGAGTATAGCACTGGAGAGTGCCGGTCGTTTTCATGAAACTACCCGGCTGCTGAAAGAAACAGAACAGCGTACTGCAGAGTTGGCGGTGATCAACAGTGTTCAGGATGGATTGGCAAAAGAATTGAATATTCAAGGCATTTATCAATTGGTAGGGGAAAAGATGAGGGAGATATTTAATGCGCAGGTAATTGATATAGTGACTTATGATTCAACCTTACATGAGATAGAAGATCGATATGCATATGAAAAAGGTGATACAACACTACTTGGCCCCAGAGAGCCAAGGGGGTTTAGAAAACACGTCATCGATACAGGAGAATTACTTTTAGTAAATAAGGATTCGGAAAATGTCAGACTAAAATATGATAACACTATACTTATTGGTGAAATTTCAAAATCAGCAGTATTTGTTCCACTGATATCGAGTGGCAAAGTATCCGGAATTATCAGCCTTCAGAACCTTGATAAGGAAGATGCTTTTTCTGAAGCAGATGTTAATCTTTTGACTACCCTGGCCAATAGTATGAGTGTTGCACTCGAAAGTGCCAGACTTTTTGACGAAACCACCAGGTTGTTGAAAGAGACTGAACAGCGCACCAGAGAACTTTCAGTGATCAATAGTGTTCAGGAAGGATTGGCTGGAGAACTGGATATCAACGGCATTTATGAGCTGGTGGGAGAAAAGATGAGGGAAATATTTAATGCTCAGGTATTCGATATTGCCACATATGACAAAACCACCCAATTGTTAAAGGATCAGTATACTTTTGAGCTTGGAGACCGCACGTTATTGCCACCAAGGCCACTCATCGGATTCAGAAAGTGGGTCATAGAAAACTGTCAGCCATTGATGATAAATCAGGATATCGAAAAAGTATCAAAGGAATTTGGAAATGCGGTCATGACTGGAGAAAACACAAAATCTGTTGTTTTTGTACCTTTAATGACAGGTGGAGAGCCTTCAGGTGTCATGAGTTTGCAACATATCAATGAAAATGTTTTTACCGAAGCAGATGTGCGTCTTCTCACCACATTGTCCAACAGTATGAGTGTAGCATTGGAAAATGCGAGACTTTTTGATGAAACCAATCGTTTACTGAAAGAAACCGAACAACGCACAGCAGAACTCGCCGTAATAAACAGTGTACAGGATGGGTTGGCAAAAGAGCTGGATATGAAGGGAATTTATGACCTGGTTGGTGACCGGATTCAAAAACTCTTTAATGCGCAGATTGTACTTATTTCCACTTTTGATCTTGATAATAAGACCGAACATTTTAATTACTTTTTTGAAAATAATGAAAAAGTTAAAGCTGAATCCAGACCCATTAATAAATTAAGACAATTAATAATTGATAAAAAACACAGCATTTATATAGATACTGAAAAAAAGGCAAGGGAGGAATATGGAATCACTGCCATAGGAGATACCCAAATGCCCAAGTCTTTTTTGTTTGTACCGATGCTTTCAGGAAATGTGATCAGGGGTTATGTCAGCCTGCAGAATATAGATATAGAAAATGCATTCTCTGAATCCGACATACGATTACTGGAAACATTATCCAGCAGCATGAGTGTAGCATTGGAA
>JAYTNJ010000367.1:0-21226 GCA_043748345.1 Saprospiraceae bacterium | reverse complement strand
AAGAATCCTTACACAGGGTAGAAGAAATCCAAACAATCGCAAGTAAACACAACAAAAAAACTGTTATCTATATATCTATGGGATTTGGAAATCCTTACGGTGATATGTGGAGTGTGGAAATCTGTCAGCAATGGGTTGACAAACTTGCAGATATGGATATAAAAATAATGGCATTATCTGATACCATTGGGATAGCCACACCTGACAGCATTTCGTATCTTTTTAAGCATCTGATACCTCCCTATCCTGACGTAGAATTTGGCGCTCATCTACACACACAACCGTTCAATTGGTTTTCAAAAATTGATGCTGCATACCAAAGTGGCTGTAAAAGATTTGATGCAGCTATTAAAGGGTTTGGCGGGTGCCCTATGGCAAAGGATGACCTCACTGGCAATATGGCCACAGAGAATATTCTTCAATATTTCGACGATAAAAATATCCCCCATTGCTTAAAAAAAGATGAGTTCATAAAGGCTTTGAATCTCTCAGAGTCAGTTTTCCAATGATAAAAAAGTCTAATCAAGTTTTTTTTCTTTTGATAGTAAAAACGCGGCTGATGTTAAATCCAAGATGAATACCTCCATCACCCCAGGTATTGGTAGTTTCGGCTATAAATTCTTTTTCTATCATAGAAGTGCTATTTGAACAATGTAACTGAAAAACATGGCCTCCAGTTTCGATGTCAAACCCAATAGATAGTGAATTAACAATATTATCAGCCACCTGATCAGGTAAAAGATAAATGTACTCAGCATTTAGAGTTACTCGCTTACTAAGTTTTATTCTGCCTCCAGCGCCTAAAGCATATACATCATTTTTTTCTATATTAGTTTTTACAAGGTTCCTATGGACTATGGTAGGACTTAGCTGAAGAGTGAAAGATTCGCTAAATTTCCTTCCTAAAATGAGCTGAGAAGTGTAATACAGTCTATTGGAAAAATAATTATCTCTGTCCTGATCTGCCCATTTTAAGGTCTGAACAGCTGATGTAAATAATAAAGCAGCAGAAATTGGCATTGTACGTTTTCCTGAACTTTGTCGCAAAAATTTATATTTAAGAAATCCGTCGTAAGTTTTTTCATAACTGCTCCTACCTACACCCACCGTAAATACATCTGAAAGGCCATAATCAAAACCAATCCTAACAGTGGAATTATCCAGACCAAATAGTTCATAAAATCCACCATTCAAAGTCCCAAACCGGTGACTAATTTTAAAATCAAGAACTCCTCCAGCCGTATTTTCTAAAGAATGAAGATTTATTACCCTGTTGGTTTTAAAACTTGCAGTGGTGTATTCGGTAGTTTCTTCCTCATCCAATAATGACAATAAATCGTCCTGGGCGCTTACAGTAAAAACACTCAACATTAAAATAAAAGTTAAAAACTTGGGATTCATATATTCTGATTTATATTTTATTAATACAGAAGGTTTACTGCTTTAAAACATCCATAGTAACATCGACTTTGACTTTTACAGATTTTGCAATCTGCTCTCTTACCAAAGCCGGTATAGATATACCGTACTCACCCACGACGATATTGAATTGAGCATCAGCATCAATTTTACCATTGATCACAGTAAGTACACCATCTGTACTTACTTTTTTACTGACACCGTGAATGGTGAGATCACCTGATACCTTGACATTAATCTTTCCATTTTTTGAAACATCAATTTTAGAATAATTATCTATCATGCCTTTGAAAGTAGCTTTGGGAAACTTATTACTTTCCATATAATTTTCATTAAAATGCTCCTGCATTAAAGCCTTTTCAAATTGAAAACCTTTGATCAAGACCCCAAATTCTAATTTGCCCGTCGTAAGATCCAACACACAATTTGAAGACTTATTATGGCCTTCAATTTTTTCCATAGGAGTATCAGAGTAAAAACTAATATGGCCTGTCTTAGTAAAATATTTTTGCGAATACATCATACAGCTGACCGACACTAGCAGAATGAAAACTAAATTTAATCTTTTCATAATGAACATATTTTCAATTTTAAACAATTTGATATTCCACTTGACTCAAATAATACTGTTTAAACGTAATGAATAAATACTATTCGGTTTTTGCTCGGTTAAATTTTTATTAAATGTTAAAGAGAACATCTGACCAACACAATATCCATGAGTTTTCCGGTACAGAATCCTTTAATTGTAACAGAATCACCAACACTGATTTTTGAAATTACTTCTCCTGATTCGAATTCGCAAATGATTGCTGACATTTCACTTCCTGTTTCAAGCGATAAACTCCCCCCCTTATCTACCTGATTAATTGCTTTTACTATCCCTCCTACTTCAATAATTTTATCCAGATAGGTCTTATCAGCAACTATTTCATCAGTCTCATATGCCTGAAGCAGTGCTAAAGGAGTCACAACAAAATCAGCCTTCACACCCGAAGTTTCTTTATGCGGTTTATTGTATGTATAATAACCAAAAACACCGGCCGCTATTAAAAGTATGAGAATATAAGGAATTAACTTAGTCATTATGGAAAATATTTTTTTACATCAATTATTTGGATTTCCTGCAGCTACCCATGCTTCAATTTTTGCTATCTTACAGTCTTCCAATTTGGGCTGACCTTTGGGCATGGCTGAAAATCCGTCATGCTTTATGGAACCAACAAGTGAGCCATTTTTTGCATAATTGGATATTGAACTATACCCATCAAGGACAATACCACCTCCAAGAGTGGAAGATGACGAATGGCATGGTGTGGTGCAAGTTGGATTTATTATCGGTCGAATATCATTTATAAAGCTTGTATTAGTAGTGACACACTCTTTTATGCCATATAAATCTTCTTCAGAATCATAAAAGCAAGCAGAAACTAAAACAGCAAATAAAAGATAAAAAAACATTTGTTTCATACTTCAAAATATTTAATGTGTAAAATTATACTATTTGAAAGGAATATTACAAACTTCAAAGCATTTAATTATTTGGAGTTCCTGAGTCTATCCAGCTTTTCACTTTTTGTATTGTACACTCAGAAAGTTTTGATCCACCCTGCGGCATAGCATTGAAACCCGATGACCACGAAATAGAACCATATAACAACCCGCTTACCGCTGCCGTTTTGAATCCTTGATACGAGTCAAGATTTATACCACCCCCCGTATTTGCGGTATTATGACATGATACACAGGATGACAGAGCAGGTTTTACATAATTATTAAAACTGACGTTTTGTGTTTCACAACCTGTACTACCCTGATTGCAAGAATTGTTTTTAGCACCTTGAGAGATCCATTTTTGGATAAGCGCAATCTGAGCCGGGGCAAGTTTTTGAGCAGGGGGCGGTGGCATAATATCTTTATAATTTGTAGTAACCATAACTTTAAATAACTCACTCTCTAGTGGTTTTCCAGATTTTATTTTACCATATTTGATTATATTGGCATAATTATTTAAAATTATCCCTTCCGCGGCACTGGCAGCGTTATGACAACCTGAATATGAACAATTGGATGTAATCACTTCTAATATATCTTTTACAAAATAGACTGAATCCTGATTGCAGTTTGAAGGGATTCCTGTTGTATCGGATGGAAGCGGAGGCAGAATCGTTAATCTGGTGGTATCACACACACCATCAGTGCAAACAATTATACATGAATTGACTATTTCAGTATGATTTTGACCAGAGGTCCATACAAGACAGTTTTCAGCATTCAGACTTATTGTGCCTTGTCCAGCAGGCTGAGGTGGGCAAGTTTTATAAGTAGTCGAAAAATTGACCGCAACATCGTCAACGATTGGGCACAAAGGTCGTGATTTACACAATTTGCAGATTGAAGTAAAAGTTGTATAACTGGTGGCAGGCTGAGTTTGTTGTATTGATGGGTCATGCGTACAAGAATGCATGAACCATAAGGCACAAAAAAATATTTTAAATCTTATTCCTAACATGTAGTAAAAGAACGAATATTAGAGCCCATTTATTTCAATAATCTGTATGATAAGAAACATATCGTTTACAAAATAGTGACTTTATTTGTACAATAATTCATAACCTTAAATGGAACTGATATTTAAATTATCGAGTTTAGTCAGGTCGGAAATAGATTACATCGATAAAAATCTCATTGCTGAAACTTCTTGGCAATAAAAATATGTTTATAGTATGTAAGTAAAAATTTAAATTTCAAAATATGTCAGAATATCAAAAAAGCAATCGTGGGGAGAGTGCCGATTCTATTATAAAAAACCATATGATCTGGTCTATGGGAGCTGGATTTATCCCTGTTCCGATAGCAGATCTTTTCGCAGTTAGTGCTGTTCAACTCGATATGATCCGTCAATTATGCAAACTGTATGAAGTAGACTTCAAACAAACTGAAGGGAAAGCAGTCATTACTGCCTTAACCGGTTCCGGCCTAGCCCGTCTTGGTGCAAGAGCCGTAAAATTCATTCCTGGAGTTGGGTCTATTTTGGGAGGAGTAACTATGGCAATACTTTCAGGAGCTTCATCTTATGCATTGGGAGAAGTATTTAAAAAACACTTTGAGACAGGCGGAACATTTCTCGATTTTGATCCTCAAAGGCTTAAAAAGTTTTATAATGAAAAATTTGAAAAAGGAAAAGAAGTAGCCGAAGAGCTAAGAAAAAAACAGGAGCCTGTAGTAAAATCAGCAGATGCATCCTCCTCAGTAGATAAACTCAAAGAGCTGGCGGATATGAAATCCGCAGGAATACTCAATGAAGAAGAATTTGAAATCATGAAAAAAAAGATAATTCAAAGTTAAAAAAAAGGGGGATGATGGCCCCTTTTTTTTTTAATTCCTGAATGCAAACAAAGCTTATTCTTTAAAAATTTTGATTGCCAGTTTATTAACTTTCTCCTGATACTCTTTCCACTCTTTTTCAAAAAAAACATTTACGGCCCTTGTAACTGATTCATTCACCCATTTCGCCTTTTCTAAAGCAAGCATAGCATTTCCCTTAGGAGCGGACCACGAAGACCTTATATAATTGCCTGCACCATCTATCACACTACTCAACTGATCAGGATTACGCTGAATACCCTTTACATTTTCAGGTTCAACATATAGATTTGATAATGAATCCAAATTACTATTGAGCTTTTTATGTAGGTCTGTAAAAGACTTTTTGATACTATCAGATTGATTCTCGAGTAATTTTTCTACAATACTTATAGATTTTCTTGATTCTGCAATCTTCTCAAAAGATTTTTTTGCATCCTTAACCATAGCATTTTGCTCGTCTTGAATTTTGTTAATGTCCTGATAATCCTTTAAAGTAATATTGGAACGCGGATCAGGTTTAACATCGACATAAATAGAATCCTTTTTCCCATCAAAATCAAAAACAGCCTTATATTTACCTGGTAAAACACTGTAGCCCCCTGGAATTGCTTCTTCATCCACAGCATCACCTCTGAATCCCTGCCTGCTTCTGGATGATAATCTTACTCCATTTGTTTCAAGTCCCCAGCCAAGTCTGGATAACCCGTCTTCTACCTTCATCCTTAAATTACGAACCAATTTATTGTTACTGTCATATATGTTAATTTTGACTCTGGAAGCTTTTTCATCTTTTAGGTCCTTTTTCTCATCTATGTTTTTATCTGCAGGTTTTTTCCAAACGTTAAAAGCAACCCTGTCATATATCCTGCTTTCGCCCTTGAATTCTCCCTGGGCTGCAAATCTGACACCATCTACAGATCTGTAACTAACCAGATATCCAGGAGATGTGGGCATTACATCAAAGTCAGTTTGAAGGATTGACTCACCTTTTGAAGCCAGCTCCCTGAGTGGGTTGATATCATCCAGCACATAAAATGCCCTTCCGAAAGTTCCTAAAACAAGGTCATCTTCGACAGGATGTATCTTCATATCATTAACCTGTACCTGAGGCAAACCTTTATTCCAATGGTTCCATTTTTTTCCTTTATCAAAAGAAACGTAAAGTCCGACATCTGTACCTAAAAACATTAAATTTGGCTCCTTATGATCCTGAACAAAACTCAATACGAATCCTTTAATTTGAGTATCATCCGCAATTCTAATCCAAGTTTTTCCGAAATCCTGGGTATGATAAGTATATGCTGCATAATCATTTCTTCTGTAATTATTCGCTACTACCCATGCTTCCCCTTCATTCTTTTCAGATACATGTATCTGAGGTATCCAACTTGCCAGTGGAAGTCCTTTTAGCGATTTGTTGTGGTTTATCCATGTTTTACCACCATCCACAGTCAATTGAAGATTGCCATCATCTGTTCCCACCCAAATAACATCTTTATTCACAGGGCTTGGAGCAATTGCTAAGATTGTAGTATGATTTTCAGCATTGGTAGCATCCATAGTAAGCCCGCCGCTTCTATCTGCCTTTTGTTTCGTTGTATCATTGGTTGATAGATCAGGGGACTTTATGATCCAAGTCTCTCCACAATCATCTGAATAATGCAGGAACTGACTTCCGAAATATATACCACAATCCTTATATGGATCTTTTGCAATAGCTGCATTCCAATTATATCGCAATTCCAATTTAGGATCAGGATGATTTGGTTTAATAAATCTGGTAAGGCCAGTTTTCCTGTCATAAAAGCCAACATTTCCACCTTGAGACATCGCATATCCATATCTGCTGTCTTTTGTAAATGGCACAACATCAAAGCCATCTCCAAAATAAAGCTCCTGATAATCGTTATTACGTATACCTCCGCGTTTTAAGACAGATGATGGTCCTACCCAGCTACCATTATCCTGCATGCCCCCGTATACATTATATGGGAAATCCAGGTCAACATTTACGTGATAAAACTGACCAACAGGGATATTTCCTGCAAAATACCAGTTTGCACCGCCATCTCTGGAGATAGCAAGACCTCCGTCGTTTCCATCGATAATATAATCCGTATTTTGCGGATGTATCCAGAAAGCATGGTGATCAGGATGTACTTCGTTGCTGTAATCAGCAATATTTCTAAAGGTTTTACCTCCATCTTCACTCATAGTGATAACCGTAAATACATTAAAAATTCTATTTTCATTTTTCGGGTCCACATATAACTCAGCGTAATAAAAAGGTCGGTCACCTATATTTTTTGTAGAAACAAGCGCCCATTTTTTTCCTCCATCAATCGATTTATACAAACCGTTTTCTTTTGCTTCCACCAAAGCATACATAATATTTGGCTTATTAGCCGCAATTGCAATACCTATTCGACCCAGATTTCCCTTCGGCATGCCATCTTCCGTTGTCACTTTTTTAAAACTTTCTCCTGCATCATTTGATATATACATACCCGATCCTATACCTCCTGAATTAAAAAACCATGGGTCACGCTTATGCTCCCACATTGCTACAAGTATCTTGTTTGGATTAGTAGGGTCAGTAATCATGTCAGCAGCTCCTGTCAGTTCATTTACAAAAAGAACATTGCGCCATGTTTTACCACCATCGTTTGTCTTAAATACTCCACGGTCTTTTGTCGGACCCCAAGGGGAACCAAGCGCTGCAGCAAACACAACGTCTGGATTATCCCGATGTATGATTATACGATGGATGGTCTTTGTATTTTCAAGTCCCATTTTGCTCCATGTTTTCCCTCCATCAAGAGATTTGTAAATTCCATTTCCGGTATTTAAAGAATTTCGGGGATTGCCTTCACCTGTACCTACCCAGATTTCAGAAGGGTTCTTTTGGTTGATTTTGATAGCTCCGATGGCCAACGATGATTGTTCATCAAATATAGGTTTCCAACTTATACCTCCATTTTCCGAAAGCCATACTCCACCAGATGCAGCACCAGCAAATATGCGATTAGGATTAGACAAATCAACATCAATGGCAGTAATACGACCACTCATCCCGGTAGGTCCAATACTACGGAACTTCATTCCTTTGAAGTGCTCAGGGTTAAATTGTGAATGAGCGTGAAAAGCTATTAATAATAATGTCAAAACGCAAAAAAAGCGATTCATAACTAATTAAATTTGGTGATTAATTAATGTTGTGAGATATCAATATAAAAAATTACATGATAATGTTTAATGAAAATATTATACAAGTGTAAAAATAAGAATTTAAAGGCTCCAATCAGGATTTTAATGATATTTTGATTGAAGATAGGTTAAAAAAGACAGTACAACTGGACATCATTTACTAAAAAAAATCGATTCAAATTCAAATGGACATCTTGTCAATAGAATAGACTCAACCAGCACATAAAGTGAACACTGAAGTTTTCATTTTTGATTATACAAATCGAATTGGTCTAGAGATAATAAGAATAAAGTCATTAACGCAGGATGCTAAAACACTATACGGTGATATTAATGCTTAGATTTTATAAAACCATTACAATGTTACATAGATTGCCCTTTTCAATTGGTATCGGATTCCTTGTCATAATTTTTCCTATTTCTAAACCATAAAAACCCCAAAGTTCCCACCAAAAGGTAAGGCAAAGCAAACATGTATAAAATACCGGCATTTAGACCTTTACCTGCTGACCCACCATCTCGCAAATTTGATTCAGCAGAAATCTTACACATCGGGCATTGAGCTGCAATTTCGGGAATGCTCCATAAAGTCAAACAAAACAAAAAAAGTATAATTACTATATTTTGCTTTTTCATAAGTAACATGGTTTTAACATTAAATAACAGATTGGGCCTGTAACAGCCACATAGAGCCAGATAGGAAATACCCATCTTGCCATCTTACGATGTTTATCTACCTGAAAAGTAAACCCTCGGACAAATGTAAATAAAATAAATGGTAGTGAAATGGCCGCAAGTACAATATGAGTTATGAGAAAAAAATAATATAAATATTTTATGTTTCCTATTCCGCAATAAGTTGTTTCTACGGTCGAAAAATGGTAAACTACATAACAAATAAGAAATAAAGCGGAAAGGCTCAATGCTGCTATTATACTCCTTTTATGGTTATCGACATCTTTTCTTTTTATAAAATATAATGCTAAAACCAGACATACCGCAACCAATGAATTTATAATTGCAATTACAGGAGGCAAAAAACTAAAATCAAAACCTAAATCAAACTTAACTCTTCTCATTAATCCGACGGTCATCAATACTACTGCGGATAGTACGATACTTATTTTATTAAGTTTGCCTGCAAGGATTAAATTAGGTTTAGGATATTTATTCATAATTTCTGAACTCTATTGTTTCATTTTGATATCTGCATCTTTCTGTCTGGGCAATATAACCGCTATGTGTTCGATTAGTTTCCGTATGGATTCAGGATTATCGTTATAAGCATTTCTTATTTTCAGTGATGTGTCTATTAGCAATAAAACACTCGCTTTGTACTTACTCTGAGTTTTTTCAATATAATTATCAGGAAGAACAATGGCAGAAGATAATGAATCAAAAGATGCTATCTGAAAGCCATTTACGTTTTTAAACTGCTCTCTTATACCGTCTGTAATATTGGCCGTTTTATTTGAACTATTGAGTATCAAAAGAGTAGTTTTAGACCTAAGCAATGATAATGAGTCAAGAGATACATGTATGGAATCTTTTGCACGTACTTCCGAAAGTATTTGTTTTCGATAATTGTACCCTAGCTTCAGGTAATACCAAGAAATAAAAGGCACAACAACAACAAAAAATATCAATGCTATCCAGGAAATAAGTTTCCCCATATATAAATTTAAAGCAAAACAAGAAGAATGGCTAGATGTTTACCATCTAAGAAAAAAATTATTTTCCTGAATTATCAGGCTTAGTTACTACTTCAGTTTTTACATGATTTTTAACCCGTAGGCGGGAGTCATTCCAATAGCTTCCTTCTGCAAGAAATGATATTACTGCCCAAACTAAAAGTAAAGTTGGCAATAATACTGTTTTTACCAGTCCAGGAACTTCATATTTCATGTGCATAAACTCATAAATAATCAAGTAAGCTTTTACAACGCTTAATATTATCATCAAGCCTCCTACCATAAAATGAGGCAGATGAAAACCTGATATGATATATCCTTTTCCTAAAAGTGCCATTAGTACTTCAAACACAGTTATTCCGCCAAGTATAAATATTGTTTTGGTGGCAATTTTTTTTGAAGTGTCGTATGATAAGTGACCCATAATTTCAGAATTTTATATATTCTATTAACTTTTTAATTACATCTATTTTATAAAAGATAGAAACAGAGAAAGACAAATACCCATACTAAATCCACAAAGTGCCAGTATAAACCTATTTTTTCAACCATTTCATATCCATTTTTTCTACCAACATATAGTCCTGTTGCGGAGTTAAGGCAAATAATTAATAAAAAAGCAACTCCCGACAAAACGTGAAATCCATGAAAACCTGTTATGAAAAAAAACAGGGCTCCAAATGCTTTCGGACCTAATTTTTGCTCTTTAACGAGACCTGCATCAGGTCCTTCAGTAACTTTATATTGCAGTGGGGCGAATTCCCCATCATGCTGATGTACTATGTAAGATTGTCCGGCTTTGAATGTGTCTCCTTCTTTTATATCATGTCCGTCGCCCATCATGTAAACTCCATTTTCAGTGTGTGTTCCAAAAGGATTCTGTTTAATGGTCATGTGTTCAGTTCCCATCAATGTAGTCCATTCCCAAGCCTGACATCCAAGAAATGCTAAGCCCCCGATAATAGTCCATAACATCCATATAACAACACCACGCTTATTTTCTCTGTGGCCCTCCTGCACTGCCCTTACCATGGTAAAAGAACTTGCCAGAAGTATAAAAGTCATTACTGTTACAAACAATAATGGCTTATGATGAAAACCTCCTGGGAAAGAGCTGAAAACAAAATCCGGAACCGGCCAGGTAGGAACACTAAATCTAAGAGCTCCGTAAGCTATCAAAAAGCCTGAAAATGTGAAAGCATCTGATAACAGAAAATACCACATCATCAGCTTACCGTAAGATGTTTTGAACGGTTCAGTTCCCCCTTTCCAGGATCCACTTTCTGAAGTGTGAGTATGATCATTTTCTTGTGATACTGTTACTGAAGCCATTATTTATAAGTATTTATTTGCTTAATAATAAAAATACAAAAAGATATAACCATAAAAAATCAACAAAATGCCAGTAATTTATTACCAGATCAAATCTGTTTAAACGAATTTCAGTTACTTTAAATTTAAGTGTAAACGCATGAATCAAAGCCACTGTTATTGCTGCTATCCCTCCTAACACATGCAAGGCATGCATTCCTGATAATAAATAAAAAAATGATCCTGAAACATTTCCTTTCAAATCTACTCCCATGCTGTACAATTCCGTCCAACCTTTGTATTGCAATAATACAAATATCAATCCCAGCAGTAGTGTTAAAAGAATCAATGATTTATACCTAACTTCGTTTCCGGATTTAAATGCTCTGAAGGAAAAATGTATGCTTACACTTGATAATAAAATTGTCAGCGTACTTAAGTAGAAAGCTGTAGGCATACTAAATTCAAGCCAATTGCCTGCAGCTTGTTTTACTATATACGCACTTGTGAATGCGCCAAACATCATACTAATACTAGCCATAGCTGCCCAAAGGGCAAATTTGTGAGGATGTATAGTATTTCTTTTATTTATAAGTATATTCTCCATGTCAAATTATAATAGCCAATAAGTAAATAAAACTAATGGTAAATAAAAGAAAGAATAAAACATTAAGGCAAGCGCCGAAGATCTTTCAAATTTCTTATGAAAATTATAACTTAAGTAGATATAAACACAACTCAATACACAAACAGAGATAGTACTGAATAAGCTCACATCCAAACGAATATAAATAAATAGAACCAAAGGTATGATCAAAGCTGCATAAAACATAGATGAAATTCCAAGATTTCTATCAATTCCGTTATCTCTTTCAGGTAATAATTTATATCCTGCCTTCTTATAATCTTCATACCCCAAAAATCCTATTGACCAAAAATGTGGAAATTGCCATAAAAACTGAACTGCAAAAAGACTTATCGCCATCATAGTAATTGTACCATCAAAAGCAGTAAATCCTATCATTACGGGCAATGCACCAGGTATAGCTCCTACAGCCACCGCTAATGTACTATATCTTTTTAAAGGTGTATAAACAAAAGAATAAATAATGAGAGAAATCATTCCTAATAGAGCAGTAATAGGATTAAATAGGGCAAGAATACTTATCCCAAATAAACAAGACAATCCAGCAAACATTACAGCTTCAGAAGATTTCATTCTTCCGGTTGCCACTGGCCTGTTAGCTGTGCGAGTCATAAGAATGTCAAAATCTTTCTCCAACACTTGATTCAATGCATTTGCTGCAAAAGTTACCAAAAGTCCCCCAATACCTAGTAAAATGCCTGCCAAGAATGAACCTTGACCGTTTGCAGCGATTAAGTAACCCAATATAGATGAGAATACTACCACCAAACTCAACCTTAACTTAACTAGTAAAATATAGTCATTTATCTTCTCAAGCCAAAACCGACTTGGAGAAAAAGTAGCAGCATATGTTCTATTAATATTCAATATATGTTTAAATTATAAGAATAAATTAATGATCGCCCACTTCACCCTCTTTCAAAGGTATATGTTGTTGGACAAACTCTCTATCATCTTTGTTATAATCATAAGGCCATCTATGAACAACGGGAAGGTTGCCTGGCCAATTACCGTGAATAGGCTCAATAGGTGTTGTCCATTCAAGAGTATTTGCTTCCCATGGGTTTTGTGTTTTCATCTTTTTACCATACCAAATACTGTAAAAAAAGTTTATTACAAAAACTAATTGTATAAAAAAGGCGATTATAGCAAATATTGTTATGAATTTATTCATTTCAGTAAAATGTTTGAATGCATCAAAGGTATCAAAAGAGTAATACCTTCTGGGAACGCCAGCCATTCCAATATAGTGCATAGGCCAGAAAATAGCATACGAACAAATTAAAGTACCCCAAAAGTGAATTTTTCCCAAGGTTTCATTCATAAATCTTCCAAACATTTTTGGATACCAGTGGTAGACTCCTGCAAACATTCCAAAAAATGCGGCAACACCCATTACAATATGGAAGTGTGCCACCACAAAATAAGTGTCATGCATTTGAATATCTATAGCTGAATTACCAAGAAAAATACCTGTTAAACCTCCTGATATAAACATAGATACAAATCCTATAGCAAACAACATGGGTGTAACTAGTCGAAGGTTACCACCATACAAAGTGGTTATCCAGTTAAATACTTTTACAGCTGAAGGCACAGCTATGATGAGGGTAAATACTACAAAAAAGTTAGAAATAAACGGATTAACACCTGACATAAACATGTGATGTGCCCAAACTATAAAGGAAAGAAATCCTATAGCCAATATTGAATAAACCATCGCTCGATATCCGAAAACTGGCTTTCTTGCATGTACAGACAATACCTCCGAGACCAATCCCATAGCAGGAAGTATTATTATGTAAACTTCAGGGTGCCCCAGAAACCAAAAAAGATGTTGATATAAAATTGGGCTACCCCCTACTCTATCCAAGGCTTGACCTGCAATAAAAATATCACTCAAGAAAAAACTTGTACCTAAGCTTCTGTCAAAAATTAACATAAAAAAACCTGAAGCTAAAACCGGAAATGATAAAACTCCTAATATTGCGGTCACAAAGAAAGCCCAAATTGTAAGAGGCATACGCCAAAGGCTCATTCCTTTTGTTCTTAAATTAAGAATTGTGGTAATATAATTTATTCCCCCCAGCAGTACTGAAACTACAAATAATGTAAGACTTACCAACCACAAAGTCATTCCTGTACCAGAGCCTGATGAAGCCTGTGGCAAAGCGCTCAGTGGTGGATATGCCACCCAACCACCCGAAAATGGTCCTGTGCTCAGAAATAAAGAATAAAACATAACCACACCAGCAAGAAAGAAAAACCAATATGAAAGCATATTAAGAAAAGGTGATGCCATGTCACGCGCTCCAAGTTGAAGTGGAATTAAAAGGTTGCTAAAAGTTCCGCTTAGCCCAGCAGTCAATACAAAAAACACTATAATTGTTCCATGCATTGTTACTAAAGCATAATAGAACTCCGGAGCAAGTTTACCTATACCCGTTGTAGAATCTACAACAATCCACTTGCCAAGAAATGGTTTGATCCATGTAAGACTTTCTTCAGGAAATCCCAATTGTAAGCGGAAAACTACAGACATGGCTGCCCCAATAACAGCCCAAATAATACCTGTTATCAGAAATTGTCTTGCAATAATTTTATGATCCATTGAAAACACGTAATGAAAAATAAAATTAGTCTGATACTTGTCCCCATGATGATGATCGTGAAAATGGTCATTAAAACCACTATCCCTAATCAGTACATCGTTTTCAACATGTGTTACATTTGCCATTTAAAATGATAATTTTTATATTATTTTGAAATTATTCTAAGTTCAGTACGTCTGTTTTTCTTTCTTCCTTCGGGGGTATCATTTGATTCCAATGGACTGTCCTGCCCGTACCCATTTAGATTTAAACGATCTGAAACAACACCTTTTGAAACCAGATATTCTTTGGCTTTTGAAGCCCTGTCAATTGATAATTTTAAGTTATTTACCGGGTCACCTACATTATCAGTATGACCAGCTAACTCAACCTTAAGTTTCGGAAATCTTCCCATTAGGGTAACCAAATTATCCAACTCGTACTTAGATAATTCACTATTCAAATTAGAAGACCCAGTTACATAAAACACATGATCAAGATTTATCACATTGCTCATTGTGCCGGTTGTATCAGCTACATATCTTGCAACGGCAGATCTTAATTCAAATCCCCGTGCTTTAATTTCATAGGGAAATAATTTTTTGCCATCCCATGGGTCTTTGTCTGTGCCCCGCACATTTACAGCATAAAAAGGTTTTTGTCCTGCTGCCCAAGTATCATATTCTTCTCTAGTTACGACTTCAACCACCCTCCGCATTGAATAATGTCCTTTACCGCACAATTCAGCACAAGCTAATTCAAATTCAAATGTTTCCCATTTTTTTGGGCTTGCCGGATCTTCAGGATCTGAAGCTACCTGCCACTCAGGGAATTTAGATAATTGTTCTCTAAACTCTTTTGTAGTCAGTACCGGCGTAAAAATAAAGGAGGTAGGCAAACCCGGAACAGCATCCATTTTAACTCTAAAGTGAGGAAGATAGAAGTTGTGTAAAACATCTTTTGCAGTGATACGCACTTTTATCATAGAATCCTTTGGTATTAATATTTTATCACTACCTCCTAAAACTATATCATCGACAGAGGCTTCGTCTTTCCAGTCAATACCCAAAGAGTTACTTGCAGGATCAATAAGCCTAAAATCTTTATTCCCCAATTTGCCATCAGCTCCGGGGTATCTTAAATCCCAGGCAAACTGATATCCCGTAGCTTCTATTTCCAAATACTTATCTTCTGAGGTTAGCGTAGGAAAAATATTATTCCAAACTATAAGTCCATTAGCCACCAGATAGGTCATGACAATAGCAGGAATAACCGTCCAGATCATTTCAAGTTTTGTATCATGGGCAAAAAATATTGCTTTCCTTTTGCCAAGATCCCGGTATTTGTATGAGTACCAGAAAAGAATAATATGTGTAATAACAAATACTATCCCTGTAAAAAAAAGGGTAACGTTAAAAAGATAATCCAATTCAAAACCATGCGCTGATGCTGAAGTAAGTGGTCCATACCCGAGCATATCATTTTTATAATAAATCGCTGATGCAATACAGCCAACCAAGAAAACAACCATAAAGACCACCAATGCCTTCCCCTGTGAGTCATTATCTGATCTTTCTACAACTTCTTCACCTCTGATTTTGGCTGCAAGCTCAGAAAGTTTTCCAATTTGAACTACTATCACCGCCAGAAGGAAAATAATTCCAAATGCTATTAAATAAGTCATCTTTTATATTATTTGTCTTATAATCTAAAAATATTTTAAATCACATGGTGATTCATACTCTCTTCAAGATATGGATCGTTTTTAGGAACAAGCGCAGATTTTGATAAAACAGTCAATGCTACGTAAAAAAACAGCCCTAGGAATCCAATAAATGTGCCCAACTCGAGTAAACCTGGCAATGTAAAACCTGCGACAAAACTAGATACATGCTCGGAACTTTGATGAGCAACATCATGAGCTCCATCGTGCTTATCTTTTAAATGGCCTTGAGAGTGATTAAAATTAATCAGAGCCCCAGGTTTTATCATAAGGAAATAATCAACCCAATGTCCAATTAAGACCACAATAGCTACAAAACTCAATGAACCCAACTTCCTTTTTGTATCATTTCTCATCAAGACAAGAAAGGGTACTAAAAAGTTTACACCAAGGTTGAAAAAAAATAAGGCCGGGTAATTATTGTACCTCTCCTTAAAATATATTGTCTCTTCACCAATATTTGCATACCATATCAACATGAACTGAGAAAACCAAAGGTATGTCCAGAATACTGAGATTGCAAACATAAATTTGCCCAAATCATGGAGGTGATTTGCATTTACCTCATCATAATATCCATTTGATTTTAAGAATATAATCAACAAAATTGTCAAAGCAATCATAGAAACAAATGCACTTGCTGTTGTGTACCAAGCAAATAAAGTACTATACCAATGAGCATCAATGCTCATCACCCACTGCCAAATCATTGCAGCAGTTGTAAAACCAATAATTGGAAGAATTACTGCTGCATATTTTCTCATTGTCATATGCTGAAGAAAATTCGCACTTCCTTTTTTATCCTCATCTAATGAAAGGCTTCTGAGCTTATAGGCAAAAAATGCCCAAGTTCCTACAAAAATTAAGGTACCGAAGAAATACCAGTTTTTATTAAGAAAAGAAGACTTACCCTTAAGAATCGGATCATTAGCTACATCTTCTTCTACGGCCCAATGGTATAAATGATGCCAATGCATATAAACACCCAATCCTATGAACAAAAGAAGGCCAATCCCTACAAACAGAAACATAGAATAGGCTTCCCACACTCTCTTGAATGTAGTATGCCATCCTGCGTATGCAGTAATACAAGTGGCAATAAAAAACAAAGCCATAACTGATATCATAGTAAAAAACACCGAATTATGGAGAAAATTTGTCCAAAACCGAGTATGATGTACATCGTCACCAAACCATGTTAATATAAGACATACCATACCTAATCCCATTGCTCCGAAAAGTACGTTGCGGTGAGTAGAAGTTAATGTATACTGGTTCATATCTTTTGAATTTCTTTTATTTCACTAATCAATTAATGGTTGCTGTTATCGTTGTGTACATCTTTTGAATTTATAGTCGAATCACCTTTAAGAGAAGCAGGCATTAATTCAACTTCAGTTGCTTTTTTTGCAGCAATTACTGCATAAGGAATATCTGTTGTATTTAAAGTGTTTGCTTTTTCAGAATATTCAAGTTTTTTTGATGTAGCCTGAAGAGAGCGGATGTAGTGAATTACATTCCATCTTTCTTCGTAAGATAATTTATCTGAATAACCACCCATTAAATTTTTGCCATACATGATACTATGGTAATATCTGCCATTTGATGAATTAATAAGATCATCTAACATAAAATTAGCGGGTTGAGCAGGATATTTACCCCCATCTTCCCTTAAAAGATATCCTGCACCATCACCCTTTTCTCCATGACAAATTCCACACTGAATGTTGTACAGCAATTTTCCTTTTTCCAAACCCTTTGTGGTAATCGGGTATGGATTATTTGTTATTTCAGCTATAGCCCTGAGTCTATCGTCCTCTGTATCAACATAATAATAAGGAACGCTACCATTTGGTTTATATGCTACACCCCTTCCCAGTGTTTCTTCCTTGTTATGTCCGGCATATCCTCTGGCAATGGTTCCGTTAGTAACGGTTCGTGGTTGAACCATTTTATGAAGATCATCTTCATTTCCCCATCGGTTATTGTAGTAATAGCCATAGGTATTTGCCTCATAAGCCACTGAGTGTGCCATATCCGGCATATATTCACTCCCGGTTTTATTCCCACCTACCGACTGGCATGAAACAAGTGAGATCATTGCTACTAATAATAAAAATCCGTAAAATTGAAATTTTATGTTCATTTTCGTCTTCACTTAAATAGTTTTAGAATTTACTTCTGATGCCCCGGTAACTTTAAAAAAAGCTTCAGCATTTTCAGCACTTACCATGGATTTATCAAAAGCAATACAAAATTTATCATCTGTGATTCTATCATCAAGATGGTTGTTTACAACGCCTGGACCTAAGCCATTAATAATATAAAAAGTAACAGTCATTCCTATTGCCGCAAACAACACTGTTAATTCAAAAATAATAGGTATAAACGCCGGTACTGACCAATATGGTTTACCTCCAAAAATAATCGGCCAATCTTTTGTAAATATCCAGGTCATACCTAAAAAAGCCGTTAGGGTGCCCAGAGCACCATAAATAAATCCTGCCTGGTGTAGTCTTGATTCCTCCAATCCAAGTAAAGGGTCTAATCCATGTACCGGAAAAGGACTGTATACATCATGAATTTCAAGATGATCTTTTTTTGCTTTTCTTACCGCCGTCAAAAGATCTTCCTCATCATTGTATAAACCGTAAATTACTTCTGTATTGTTATAATTTGCCATCTAAAATGGATTATTTGTTATTTAATGGTGTTCTGAATGTGAGCCACTGTGATCATGTTGATGTTTATGAGTGGCATTTTCACCAACATACTGGTCGCCCGCAGATTTAAGTATATGCTTAATTTCTGCAACTGCTACCACAGGAGCAACTCGTGCAAATATCAAATAGCATGTAAAAAACAATCCAAATGTACCTAAATAGATACCTATTTCTACCCAACTTGGTGTATAAAGACTCCAGCTAGAAGGTAAATAATCTCTTGCCAAAGTGGTCGCAATAATTACAAATCGTTCAAACCACATACCAATATTTACAACTATAGATAGGAAAAAAGTCAAAGTGACATTTCTTCTCCATGATTTCTTCCAGAAAAACTGAGGTGACACAACATTACAGAACATCATACCAAAGTATGCCCACCAATATGGTCCCAAAGCTCGATTAAAAAAGGCAAATTGCTCATAAACATACCCGGAGTACCAAGCTATAAAAAGTTCCGTAAGGTAGGCGACACCAACTATAGTTCCAGTAAGAAGGATCACCTTGTTCATAGATTCAATATGTTCAATTGTGATATAGTCTTGAAGATGAAACAGTTTTCTAGTGATAATCATAAGTGTTAATACCATAGCAAAACCAGAAAAGATCGCCCCCGCTACAAAATATGGGGGGAATATTGTAGTATGCCATCCCGGGATAACTGAAGTGGCGAAGTCAAAACTTACAATAGTGTGTACTGAAAGAACTAATGGTGTAGAAAGTCCTGCAAGAACTAAAGATAACGATTCCCATCTTTGCCAATGTTTAGCAGAGCCAGTCCAACCGAATGACAAAGTGTTATAAATCTTTCGTCGCAAACCTTTAGCGCGATCTCTAACAGTTGCAAAATCCGGGACCAAACCTGTATACCAAAACAACAAGGATACTGTAAGGTAGGTACTAATAGCAAAAACATCCCAAAGGAGAGGTGAATTGAAGTTTGGCCACAAAGGTCCCCTTGTGTTTGGATAAGGAAGTATAAACATTGCTAACCAGATTCGGCCCATGTGAATCAGTGGAAATAATCCTGCACACATTACCGCAAAAATGGTCATAGCCTCAGCAGCTCTGTTAACTCCTGTACGCCATTTTTGCCTGAATAGCAAAAGTATTGCTGAAATAAGGGTACCGGCATGTCCAATACCAATCCACCAAACGAAGTTAGTAATATCCCAGGACCAATTGATGGTTCTGTTAAGATTCCAGGAACCGATACCGACCCAAATAGTCCAAAGGATGCAAAATACTCCCCATGTTAAAACTGCTACGGATATAATAAATCCGATAACCCATTCTTTGGTAGGTGTCTTCTCAGTAGGCGAGATTAAATCCTCCGTAATCTGGTGGTAGGTCTTTTGACCTGTGATCAGGGGCTTTCTAATAGGACTTACAACAGCACTCATTGTTTATATTTAGAATGTTATTTCTTAGTTTGATAAAAATTAAGCGTCAAAAGATTTATCTCTGTTATTGACTTTCATGGTATATGTTACAGAAGGCCTTACATTTATCTCCTCCAATGCGATGTAATTCAGAGGTGATTCAAGTTTAGATGCCAGATCACCTTTTTTATTATTCATATCTCCAAATGTAATAGCGCCAGTAGGGCATGATGTCTGACACGCAGTCCTTACATCTCTATCAGCTAATAGTCGACCTTCTGTCTTAGCGGTCAGTTTTCCCTCCTGAATACGCTGAACACAAAAACTACATTTTTCAATAACACCTCTTGACCTCACAGTAACATCAGGATTTAATACCATTCTGGTAAGGTTATCAGCCATAAATGGTATGCTTTCTTCCTGAAGTCTAGGCTGGTTTGCCGGCCAAATATCAGCCTTGGTATAGTCTAACCAGTTAAATCTTCTTACTTTATATGGGCAGTTATTTGCGCAGTATCTGGTGCCAATACATCTGTTATAAGCCATTTGATTCAGACCTTCAGAACTATGGTTGGTAGCGTTGACTGGGCAAACGTTTTCACATGGCGCATTGTCGCAATGCTGACACATCATTGGTTGATAAATCGTGTTAGGATTTTCTACATCTCCATAGTAGTATCTGTCAATCCGTAACCATGTCATTTCATGATGCCGAGAGACTTCCCGCTTGCCAACAACAGGAACATTATTTTCAGACATACATGCTACCGTACATGCGCCACACCCAATACATGCATTCAGATCAACATGCATACCCCAATGATGGCCCAGAGAGTATAGTTCATCAAATCCTCTATAAATTTGTTGCTCATTTAAATGCTGAGCATGTTTTCTTCTTTCTTGTAAATGCTCAACACTATTATTCAGTTCTTTGACATTGGATGTATAAATGACTGATCTATCAGTAAGGGCTCCTTGAAATCCTTTAACGCCTGTGAAATAATCAAAAAATACTAAAGCAGCTTCATCCGCATTGATTTCCTGATTTGTTTCCTTATCTATACCCTTGACACCGATAGTGTGATGATATTGTACACATGAAAACTCTTTTTCTTTTCCTACTTTGTCCGAAACTGAGACTGCAGTATTATAATATGATGCCCC
>JAYTNJ010000366.1:0-2694 GCA_043748345.1 Saprospiraceae bacterium | reverse complement strand
GTTGGACTGCAAGACCAATAGCCACACTTTTGTAGATCTTGATCTGGGACAACACCGATTTTATCTGATCAATACGCGGGTAAAACACAATCTGGTACAAACAGACTACAATAACAGGAGGTCACAATGTGAAGAAGCGGTAAGGTTGCTCAATAAAAATTACAAACCGATAGCTTCCTTAAGAGATCTCAGCACTAAGGAACTGACCGAAATCGAAAAACTATTGCCGGATATGCTTTTTAACAGAGCTAGTTTTGTTGTACAGGAAAATCAAAGGGTTTCAGATGCGGTTCATGCTATCGGGTTCAAAAATTATTCGAAGCTTGGCGAGCTGCTTTATGAATCACATGACGGATTATCTCAGATGTATGATGTAAGCTGCGAAGAGTTGGATTGGCTGGTAGATTTTACATTGGATCAGGATAACATTCTAGGTGCCAGAATGATGGGTGGAGGCTTTGGAGGCTGTACTATAAATCTTACATCCAATGAACTTCATGATGATATCATAGAAGAAATGTCAACGAATTATTCAGAAAAATTTGGAATCCGACCTGAAATCATAGCCATCACTACGGAAGATGGGATTCTTCAGAAAAAGATAAATGTATCTTAGAGATTACATCTTATATTTACTAATCTTTTCACTTATTTTTATATACTCACCCAGGGCAGCAGAACCATACCAAGGTATCAGTACGGCGTCAAATATTCCTGCTTTGACCGCTGGGTCCGTATCACAAAGACTTTTTGCTTCTTCTATCGTTTTTACATTCAGTATAAATAACCCACGATGCTCAATGTCATTTTTCCCAAAGGGTCCTGCTACCACAAGTAATCCTTCTTTGGCCAGTCGGTTGATATTTTCCATATGACCTTTAAAAAACAAAGCTTTTTCCGCTTTATCTTCTATTTTGGCAGATCCTGTTTTTAATATTACGAATACGTAAGACTTCATACCATTTTCGTCTGAGCCGAGAGAATCAGCAAGAGATTTATCATACAGCGGATTTGGTATTTGGGCTGTGACATTCAAAACAGACAATATCATAGCGATCGATATAAAACATAATATAAAATATTTCATAAAAGTGTTTGAAGACACAAATGTATGCTTTCTCTTGTAATTATTTTTTTGTTTTGACTAAAAGTAATTTTCAAAAATCTATGCTCTCAATAAGTTTTCTTAGTTCTTGCTTTGAAATATTTTCCTGCTCTGATTTGTCAAAAATAGTCAGAAGATAAACGGTTTCTTTATCAATAAAAACATAGGTAATGACTCTTGCTCCTGACCGCTTGCCTTAATTTTTTCTACTGATAGATAGGCGTATTTTGTAGCAATTGGCAAAGAGTTCGGTTCCAATTGTTGGGTCGTTGGAAAGTTTATCCCCAAATTGAGCTACATCATCATGTAAGCTAATGTACTTTTTTGAAAGGCGTTTTAAGTTTTTATTAAAATTTGAAATAGTTTTAACTCTATAATTCATTTAATACATCTTTAAGATCTCTTGCTTCCATTTTGCCTGCCTTTATAAGTTTTAACTCTTCAAAAGCTTCGCGAAGCCCATCAAGGATTTCCTTTTTGGTCTGTGGTTTATATTCTTCTTCCACTTCTTTGACATAATCCAGATTGGAAACCAAGGCCAGGAAGTGATTAAAATATTTGTCCTGAATTTTTACAGTTACTGATTTCATAGGTATTGAAATATTTTATACAAAAATAATAACAATTACGGTAAGTTTATAGTTACAATCATTATGAGTCACAGGTATATGACACAAAATATTTACCCCTGCCTATGGTTTGACCATCAGGCGAGAGAAACAGCCGATTATTACTGCTCCATTTTTAGTGATAGTAAAATCTTGCAGGATACAGGTATTACGGTGACATTCAGCTTAAAAGGACAAAAATTTATGGGTCTTAATGGAGGTCCGACTTTTAAAATCAATCCTGCTGTGTCGTTTTTTGTATTTTGCTCCTCCGTAGATGAAGTAACCCAATATTGGTTTAAGTTGTCAGAATCAGGGCAAATCATGATGCCGTTGGATACTTATCCCTGGAGCGAAAAATATGGTTGGTGTTCTGATAAATATGGCGTCAACTGGCAAATCATGCTCAGCAAAGAAGCAAATACACAACCGATAGTACCATCACTTCTGTTTACCGGATCCGTTTCAGGGAAAGCAGAAGAAGCCATTAAGTTTTATACCGGGCTGTTTCCCAATAGTAAAATCAAAGATATCAGCAAACATCCTGAAGGATCGGGCGATCTTGCAGGGCAAGTCAACCATGGAAGATTTTCATTGAGTGGAAGTTCTTTTGTAGCTTTTGATGGTGGTTTGGGGCATTCCTTCAAATTTGACGAAGGAGTATCGTTAGTTGTACCTTGTGATACTCAGAAAGAAATAGACTACTACTGGCAAAAACTGACTGAAGGTGGCTCTGAAGGTCAATGTGGGTGGGTAAAAGATTCATTCGGAATCTCCTGGCAGATCGTGCCTGCTATTTTGGGAGATCTTATGTCTGATCTTAGCAAAGCCCCCAAAGTGATGCAAGCTTTTCTCAAAATGAAGAAGTTCGATATTGCTATCTTGCTATCTGCTGCAAACGGTCAATAAGATGATCAGTTATTTAGCAATATATGTCATCTCAGTTTCTTTATTTGCATACATTATTATGTGGAAGGATAA
>JAYTNJ010000365.1:0-3140 GCA_043748345.1 Saprospiraceae bacterium | reverse complement strand
TTTTGTGTTTTCCATCCGGCAGCATATTTTCGATAGCACCTATGATGCCTTCAGGCTGTAAGTCTCTGCTACCCATGCCAAATGATCCTGAATAAATAGCCGGTGTATCGCCGCTTTTGTATGTTTCCAGATCAGGATATGGCTTATTTTTTTGGCCCATACCATTTTCCTGACATTTTGAAAGTGCTGCTCTGACTTCTCTGGCTATAGGCAAATCTTCTGCTAAAGGCTGATCCAATCGCTCTAAGATAACCACTCCTTTTTTCCCTTTTAAAAGCTGAGACAATAAATCGGCAGGGAACGGTCTGAACATAACCAAGTCAATCACACCGACTTTAATACCTCTGGTTTGACGCAGATAATCAGACACCACTTCGGCACTTGGGATAAGGCTGCCTTGTCCCAAAATCAAATAATCTGCATCATTCGCTTTGTAGGACATCACTCTTTGATATTGTCTGCCGGTGAGTTGAAAGTATTCTGCAAAAGCCTGATCGGTAAGGTCCTTTATATGGTCAAAGAAGAACGGTCTCTGTGCTGCGACACTTTGCATGTAAGAATCTTGATTTTGTACTATACCTGCCATCATAGGATTATCTACATCCCATACTTCAGGAATTCTTCTACGGGTTTCGCCATAGATTATTTTTTGTGCAGGTGTAGGTGTTTCAATTATATCATCAGGTCTGCCCAAAAATTCTTTAATTAATGCTCTTTCAGGAAGATATAAAGATTCTATGAGATGTGTAGTTAAAAATCCATCCTGAGCAATGATGCCTGGAGTCAAAGCCAGTTCTGCTATCCTATGGGCTATAATATTCAAATCGGCCACATGCTGAACATTTTTGGCAAAAAGCTGAAAGAATCCCGTATCATCTATGGCATGATAATCATCATGTCCGGCATGTACGTTGAGTGTGGATTTGGTCATCGCTCTGGCACCAATATTCAGTACGTAAGTCAGTCTTTTACCTACCGCCGCATATAAAGATTCATGCATGTAAGCTATACCCTGACCTGAAGAAAAATTGGAAGCCCTTAATCCTGTCATGGATAATCCTGCCGTGACAGCAGCAGCTGCGTGTTCACCTTCTGGTTCTATAAATATAAGCGGTCGATCTGAAATGTTTAAGTGACCTTTTGCAGCTTCTTCCGCCCAATATTCGCCCATTTGGGTGGAAGGTGTGATAGGGTATGCACCTGCTCCGTCTGATGATTCTCTTTCACACATAATTGCAGCTGTGTTTCCATCCATCGCTGACTTGATACCTGGATATTTGATTAATGTTAAATCCTTCATTCTTTTGCCTTTTAAATGGCTGCAAGTTAGAAAGGATACTAAGCCAGAAATATGACTTTAATCATCTGAGGTTGTGATTTAATTCAGTTTTTATTTATTGAAAATGTCTAAAATCTTGTCGAAAATGTTAGACAACTCTTTTAATGATCCGGAGTTTGTGGGTGTATTTTTGCAGATCAGAATTAAAAAAGCCGTGATGATCAAGTTTGTCAATCCGAACACAGCCATAGACATGCATCACTTTTTTTTCACCGATCACGAGGCCTACGTGATGGATTTGACCTTGTTTATTTTCACAAAAGGCCAGATCTCCTTCTTGTGCCAACTCAGCAAAATCTACTATTTCACCATGGAGATATTGTTCATATGGAAATCGGGGCATAAAAATTCCAAAAAATTTAAATACATTTTGAATAAGTGCACCTCCGTCTATTCCGAAAGGTGAACGCCCACCCCTAAGTTCGGGACTAAAAAGATATCTTCGTGCCAGTTTTACAATCAATTCAGATGTAACATCGAGACCATCTATCAAGGCTGCCTGGCCATTATAAACATACTTGCTGTCAGGCATCTGAAAAGATATACCGTCATAAAGAGGTAGGGAAGAGCCGATTACAATTGACTTTGTGTTTTCATCATTAAATACAGAATGGCATACTTCGAGCGCAGTCGCCGGATTTTGACTTAGTTTTTCAAATGTAGGTTGTTCTATGAGCGAGAGTTGAATGGCATGTGCCCATCCAATGATATCACACACAGTAGTTTGAATTTTAAACCAGTGCTTGTTCTTTTTTTCGAGTATACTGCATGTCTCTCCAAACAACATCTGGCTCACCATGATAGCATCGTCAGAAGGTGCAAACCAAACAGGGACCACATTCAGGTGGCAAATAGCATGAAATAAATGTTTGTTGTCAATCTTTTTTTTCTTTGACATCACTTTTTAAAATACTTAAAACAAATGCTTTTGCGTTATACCAATACTATATTCAAAAATCAGTCCATTGTTCAATATTGAATCATTAACTGGAAAAATAATATAGATTTGCACTTTAATTTCATATCTGAAATATCAATGAATAATTTGCTCGAGAAAATTAGTAGTACTATAGTATTTTGTGGAGTCTGGTACATATTCTTATTGTTATTTATGATTAAGTCCAACTGTATAAATTCACAAGACGCACACTTTTCTCAATTTTATGCATCTCCATTAACATTAAATCCAGCAATTGCGGGTACTTATACCGGCACTTTTAGGATTTCTACCATTTACAGAGATCAGTGGAGAGGTGCATTAGACAATTCATTGAGGACATTTTCAGCAAGTGGCGATGTGAAATTTAATCTGAATTTTGGAAATAAAAATCTTCCTGATATTGTAGCGATGGGTATCACTTTTTTTGGTGACAGGGTATCTGCATTTGATTTTAATACAAACCAAATTTTGTTGACAGGGGCGTACCATAAAGCACTGGATCGGAGGACTAAACAATATTTGGGTATTGGCATCCAAGGAGGGATATTGCAAAAGAGCATCAATTATGAAGATCTGACATTTCAGGATCAGTTTAATGCGATTAATGGTTTTACATTAGGCACGGGTGAAAGCCTTCCAACAAACAATAGAGCTTATGCTGACCTTGGGCTGGGTATGTACTACACTATCACACCTAATAAAAACTTTAATTTTCATGTGGGGGCTGGTTATTTTCATCTGACCCAACCCAATATTTCATTTTATAATATTGAAGATATTATTGATCCAAATCTAATAAAAACCGATACCCTCCACGCAAAATGGAGCGTTCATACAGGGGCTTCAATCAAGACTTCTGAT
>JAYTNJ010000364.1:0-5245 GCA_043748345.1 Saprospiraceae bacterium | reverse complement strand
ATGCTGTAAAGGGCTTCGGCATACCTATGGTACCAGGAACAGATTATGCCATTACTGATATTGCAAAAGCAAAATTAATTGCATCTGACATCGGATACCCGGTCTTGGTAAAAGCATCTGCAGGTGGTGGCGGTAAAGGTATGAAACTGGTAACAAACTCTGAAGAGTTTGAAGATCAGATGCAACTGGCTATAAATGAAGCAACTTCGTCATTCGGTAATGGAGCTGTTTTTATTGAAAAATTTGTAACTTCTCCAAGACACGTGGAGATTCAAGTACTTGCTGATTCATTTGGAAATACTGTATATCTGTTTGAAAGAGAATGTAGTATTCAAAGAAGACACCAAAAGGTTGTGGAAGAAGCTCCAAGCTCGTTACTTACTCCTGCTCTGCGTAAAGAAATGGGCGAAGCAGCTGTAAAAGTTGCCATGGCAGCTAAATATGAAGGGGCTGGAACAGTTGAGTTTTTGATGGACGACAAGCTTAATTTCTACTTTCTCGAGATGAATACAAGGCTTCAGGTTGAACACCCTGTGACAGAGATGATTACAGGATTAGACCTTGTTGAGGAGCAAATCAAAATAGCGCGTGGAGAAAAATTATCCTTCTCACAGGAAGATCTCAAAATAAATGGTCATGCTATAGAGCTAAGAGTATATGCAGAAGACCCTTATGATAACTTTGTTCCAAGTATCAATACTTTGTATAAATATCGTTTACCGAAAGGTGAAGGAATAAGGGTTGACAATGGCTATGAAGAAGGCTCACAAATACCAATTTATTATGACCCGATGCTCGCAAAACTGGCGGTCCACGGTCCTACAAGAAAAGCTGCCATTGAAAAAATGATAAAAGCTATTCAGCACTATGAAATTGAAGGAATAGCATCAACACTAGATTTTGGTGCTTTTGTTATGAAACATCCTGACTTCGTGAGTGGTATGTTTGATACAAATTTTGTTAATAAAAACTGGCACCATGAAGGCATTAAGGAAATGACAAAAAAAGATGCATTTCTTGCTGCCTGGCTTTCAAGATATCTTCTTGCAGAATCAGACCTGAAAGTAAAAACTTTCATTTATTAAAATACGATTTGATAATTTGTCTAAAATGAAGATTTGATAGATTTCACCATCACATCTGAAATATGGTTTGTAAATTCTGATCGATTTACAAACTATTTTCCAATGACGTCTCTTACCTGAAGAAAACGATTGATATAATATGGGTCATGCATATTATTTATAACTATACCTTTGGACGTCGATGAGTGGATAAAAAATAAAGTATCATTTCCCCAATGATGTACGATACCTACATGACCTGGACGATTGTTTCTTAGATTCCTTCCCCTGAATACAAGAATATCCCCTGGTTTTGCTTTATCTAATTCCAATATTCTCTTGCCATCATGAATCTGAGAGACAGAGCATCGGGTTATATTTTCTCCTATGGCCCCCATTAAAAACTTTACATACCCCGAGCAATCAAATATTACCTTACTCACCTTTGATCTGTATTTAAAGCCAAGATACTCTTCCGCAAGCTTTATTATTTCTGATCGTTTTTCCGGAACTTCTATATTAGTTCCTTGACCAAATGCCACAAATGGAAATATAAATATTAATATCAGTAAATACTTCATCAACTTTACTTACGATTAATTTTAAACACTGACTAATTGCGAAAGCAAATTAACGAGAATAATTCTTCATTTTATAATTTATTTAATATTTTTTAATCTGATTATCAATTATACCTGATCAACAATACTATTAAAACCAAGTAAAGTGGATAAAATCGTCGATCTATAAATAAATTTTGTTGCTTATCTTTATTATATAATCCATTTGATATTAAATTCTGAATAATAACCATTTTTGATAATCTCCCTCTTTTTTTGATTGAAAAATACGTTGCTGAAGGATAGTACTTGTCTTAAAATAATTGTAAACATTTTGTTAATTCTGAAATTAATGTCTACTTTTGAACTCAACAATTTCAATTACAATACATAATCAAAACATTGAGAAATTATGCCCTTTCTTAAAAATACATGTTCCATATTTTTTGTCGTATTGAGTTTTTCCCTCTTTGCACAATTGGATACTACACAAACTATGACCACAGATCAAGCACCTGTAAGCCCCACAGAAGTAACTACGATGACTGCCCCTTCTATTGAACCAATAGGATTGGATGAAAAAATAAATCAGGCATTCATACCTTTTGCCAATGCAATTGAATCTTTAGTTTTGTATTAGTTTCCCATAGGTGAAGCAAATGTTCCTATAATCGTACTTGTTTTAAGTTTAGGCGGACTTTTCTTCTCCATTTATTTTGGTTTTCCGAGTCTAACCAAGTTCGGTTTAGCCTTGAAAGTAGTTCAGGGTAAATATGACGAGATTGAAAGCAAAGATGCTGAAGAAACTCAACCTTAAAAAAACAGTTTTTACTATTGATGGAGATATTGTTGGTACTATAAAAGATGAACATCACCATGGTGAAGTCAGTCATTTTCAGGCTTTGGCCACTGCTGTATCGGGAACCGTGGGACTTGGAAATATAGCAGGGGTTACCATTGCAATAAGCTTAGGTGGCCCAGGAGCAACATTCTGGATGATCATAAGCGGATTATTGGGTATGACTTTAAAATTTGTGGAATGTACCTTAGGAGTGCAGTACAGAGATATAGATAAACATGGTGTAGTATATGGAGGCCCAATGTATTACCTGTCAAAAGGACTCAAAGAAAAAGGATACACAGGACTTGGTAAGTTTCTTGCTGCCTTATTTGCTGTATTATGTATTGGTGGTTCATTTGGTGGGGGGAATGCTGCCCAATCCAATCAAGCAGCGGCTCAGATTGCATCACTTTTCGGAATGACTGGAGGAAATTCAGGCTTTATTATAGGTTTGGGAATTGCTGTTTTAGTAGGAATTACAATAATAGGAGGTATAAAAAGGATTGCAACAGTGACTGAAAAACTGGTACCATTGATGGCCATTATTTATATTGTTGCTTGTCTCATCGTAATTGGTACTAATATATCACAGGTTAGAAATGCATTTAATCAGATATTTTCTGCCGCATTTAGTATGAAGGCAGGCATAGGAGGCTTGATTGGTGTAATGGTCATTGGTTTTAGAAGAGCTGCATTTTCTAATGAAGCAGGTGCAGGATCTGCATCTATTGCCCATTCGGCAGTAAAAACAAAATATTCTGCTTCCGAAGGACTAGTTTCACTATTAGAACCATTTATTGATACTATTATTATTTGTACTATGACAGCATTAGTTATAGTTCTATTTAATATTAATGGTGCGTTTGAATATGGAAGTTCAATTGTTAATATCGATGGTAAGTCATATGAAGGCACAACTTTGACATCTCTCGCTTTCCAACAGTCTAAATCATGGTTTCCTATGGTTTTGACTATTGCCATATTTTTATTTGCCGTTTCTACCATGATTTCCTGGTCTTATTACGGTCAGCAAGCATGGATGTATCTCTTTGGCAAAAGTAAAACGATGGAGATTCTTTATAAGGTGATATTTTTATGCTTTATTGTAATCGGAGCATCGGCCAATATGAGTTCAGTATGGGGGTTTTCAGATGCGATGATTCTGGCTATGGTTTTCCCAAACATGATAGGGCTCTTGTTTTTGTTTCCCATTGTGAAGCAACAATTGGTAAGATATGAAAAAGCCATTAAGGGTAAATAAGACTAAATATAGCAACATTATTTAATTAGAAATGCCTGCTTCTTCATGGATTCAGGCATTTTTTTTTAGCTTTGCATAAAATTATTACATGTACACGTATTATCTGTTACTTGGCACCAATCAAGGTGATCGAACCAAAAACATCGAAAATGCTATAGACCAAATAATATTTTCTATTGGTAAAATTAAAGATAAATCATCTGTTTACGTGACAGAACCCTGGGGACTTGAAGGTCAGCCCGATTTTCTCAATATGGTCATTTTAGTTGTGAGTGATTTTGAACCACTGAAGGTACTTGAACATATTAAAATTATAGAAACAAAAGCGGGGCCTGCTAAAGAAGTAAAGTGGGGACCAAGGACCTTGGATATTGACATACTATATTGTGATGATGTCATCATTGAAACGGAAAAACTTACTATTCCTCATAAGCAGGTTTACCATAGAAATTTTGCCCTTATTCCTTTATTAGAGGTAGCCGGCGATTTTTTAGACCCGGTAAAACTATTGACAATAGATGAAATTTATGATAATTGCAAGGATATTAAAGAAGTTTTTATTTATGAAGAATAAGTACACATTATAAAAAATAAACATACTTTTGTTGAAATAATACTTACCAATCTATCGTTACCAAATTTCCATATAATTATATTTGTATCGAAGGTAATATAGGTGCCGGAAAAACCACATTCTGCAACCTGTTAAAAGATGAGTATAATTGCCGGCTAATTTTGGAAGAATTTGCCGATAACCCTTTCCTCCCTCTTTTTTACAAGGAGCCAGATCGTTTTGCATTTACTGTGGAGCTTTTTTTTATGACTGAAAGGCACAAACAACTACAAAGATCTTTACTTAATCAGGATCTCTTCAGAGAGTTTACAGTGGCAGATTATGCTTTCATTAAAACTTTATTATTTGCCAGAAAAAATTTACCGGAAGATGAATTCAGATTATTTCATAAAATGTTTACAGTCCTGAATCAGTCCTTCCCCAAACCTGATATCATGGTTTATTTTCATAGAAATGTAGATATATTGCTTGAAAATATCAGCCAAAGAGGACGAGAATATGAAAAAGACATCACGCCTGCTTATCTCACTCAAATTCAGAATTCATACTTTGAATACTTCAGAAATATACTTTCCTTTCCTATTCTAATCATAGACCTTAACAGGATAAACTTTAAGGATAATAGTGATCATTATGAACATGTTAAATATCTTATTTCAAAGCCATATCAGCCTGGAGTACACCGAATCAGTCTAGTGGTTTAAAATCAACATCATCCGGTTTAGAAAGAATTTTTAGTTTTTACTCATCCTACATCCTTCTCTTAAAATAGAAAGACTTACCAATTGTTCACTAAATAATCGACTTTGGGTTTGAAATCCAAAAAATATAGAAGATAAAATCTTATTACCCCAAGTTGCAAATAGCCAAATACAAAATGCTCCAAAATGGCCTATTTTTGATTATTTATCCACAAAATGCATTTATTTTGAGCGAGCAATAAAT
>JAYTNJ010000363.1:0-3404 GCA_043748345.1 Saprospiraceae bacterium | reverse complement strand
AAAATCAAATACTTCAACAACGTTGTGAAACTTGACAAATAGCGATATATTTGATATTGAACCACAACGCACCATCCAGATTGAATTTGGATTGAAACTTTCAGAAGGTAAAAACAATCTGTTTGTGACGCCTTTTTACAGTGCATTGGATAAAATCCCGCAGATAGGTCGCGGGCAAAACGAAGGTCTGCTGCCTACATTTTATGCCACACCAAAACTTTACAACAAAACCCACTCTACGGGCATAGAGGCAGAAGGAAATTATCACTTTGATGAGAACTGGAGTATAAAAGCTAATGTAATGATACAAAAGTTTACAGCAGATAGATTTCAATATTATGATACAAGACAAAACGGCCCTGCTGACGACACTTTAATAGACCGGTCAATGCGGACAATCACAAGTGCTGCACCACCGATTATTTTTAATATTACGCCTACTTACAGCTATAAAAAACTATATGCGAGTCTTAATTGGTATTATTTGGGTAAGCGAGCAGCCAATAGCAGTGAGACGTTTTATCTTCCGGCATTCAGCCAGTTTGATATGAATATGGGCTACTCATTTTCATCCAAAATTCAAATGCAGGCTAGTATAAATAACATATTCAACACTTTTGGGGTGATGAGTTGGTCAGCGCCTACCACCAGTGGATTGCCTTTTGAAACCTTTGATACCGAAAATTTTTCTCCTGAAAAAAGGGTGGCCAATCCTGATATTATTTATTATGCAAACGCCATTCAACCCAGGTCGTTTTGGGTGTCTTTTGTTTTAAAACTATGAATACAATACTCAAATTATCAACAGAATGAAAAGCAGTAATTTTATGTTAATGGCAAAATGTACAATGAAATTAGGCTGTATCTATTATGTTAGTTTGTTTATCAGCGTATCAGCTTTTGGTCAATTTGCTTTGCCAAAACACCAATATGATAGCTTAACACAACTATTAACTACAAATCCACATGATACCATTAAGTTTGAATTGTATATGCAATTAGGTATAGCCAATTCCCAAGTCAATCCGGATAAAGCTGTCCTGGAATATCATAACGCGCTCAAAGTAGCACAAAAAATGAATGATACGCCCAGAATCATGGGCTGCTTAACAACCTTGGCATTTTTATATAGCCACACAGGACAGTCCCCAAAATCAATAGAAATGTTGCTGCAAGTCTTGCGATTTGCCGAAGAAAGAAATGAAGATACCAGTATGGCCTTAGCTTTTATAGGCATCAATTATGAAGCGCAGGGTGACTATAAAAATGCACTGCATTATACGCGCCGGGCTAATACTGTGTATGAAGAACTACGAAAAAATAAAAAAATACAGATAGATGAACGGGGATACGTAGCAGGACCACATCAGTTAGGGGTAATTTATGAAAAGATCAACCAATTAGACTCTGCATTGCATTATGCTCTGATGAGTTACCAAAGAATTTCGGAGAAGCCCTTAGATAATCAATTCACTTTTTTCTATTGTCAGATTTGTAACCTGTTGGGCACTATTTATAGCCGGTTGAATAATGCTGATGAAGCATCTCGTTTTTTCTATATCGCCCTCAATAAGGCAAAGGAAGTGGACTATCCGATTCCAATGCAAGAAAGCCAGGTAGGATTAGCAAATTATTATCTTATCGCAAATAAGCTGGATTCTGCCATTTTCTATGCTATACCTGCGTACGACGGAGCAAAAAAAAATAAGGGTTTTAAAATCATGCAGAAGTCAACGCAGATTCTCCGGCTTGTGTATGAAAAAAAAGGCCTTTTTGACAAAGCATTATACTTTAATGATCTCTCCATAGCCGCACGTGATAGTGTAACCGGAGCAGAAAAAGTCCGTGAAGTTCAAATTTTGACCAACAAAGAAGAAATATTCCAATTAAAATTACAACAAGAGGCGGAAGCGTCACGTATTGCTCTTGAAAATAAAGTAAAAATGTATGCTCTATTAGCAATATTGGGAAGCCTTGCTTTACTTGCTACATTTTTATATATCAACAACCGGCAAAAACATAAAGTAAACGCATTATTGCACGAACAAAAGGATGAAATCGCCAGTCAAAAAAATAAAGCGGAAAAAGCATTAACAGAACTCAAATCCACCCAAGCCCAACTCATTCAATCCGAAAAAATGGCTTCGCTCGGAGAGCTCACTGCCGGCATTGCGCATGAGATACAAAATCCGCTCAACTTCGTTAATAACTTCAGTGAGGTAAGTGAAGAGTTGATGGTTGAGATGGTGGAAGAAGTGGATAAAGGTAACTATGTTGACGTCAAAGCTATTGCAATGGATGTGCAGCAAAATCTTAACAAGATCAATCATCACGGCAAACGAGCCAGCAATATAGTAAAAGGTATGCTCGAGCATAGCCGCAAGAGCAGTGGCCAAAAAGAATTAACCGACCTCAATACACTGTCTGAAGAATATCTCAATATAGCCTATCATGGACTTAAAGCCAAAGACCCGGACTTCAGTGCTGAATTAATAACAAACTTTGACCCCACACTTCCCAAAATAAACGTGGTATCACAGGACATCAGCAGAGTGATATTAAATCTCATCACTAATGCTTTCTACTCTGTAAATGAGCGAAGCAAAAAAGGAGAAACGGGATACGAGCCAAAAGTAAGGATCACCACCCAGCTAGCTACTAACAGCCAACTGCTAATAGCTATCAAAGACAACGGCTCCGGCATCCCCGACGCCATCAAAGATAAAATCTTCCAACCTTTCTTCACGACCAAACCTACGGGTCAGGGTACTGGTTTGGGGCTATCGCTCGCTTACGATATTGTGAAGGCACATGGCGGGGAACTGAAGGTAGGGACTACTGAGAAAGAAGGGAGTGAGTTTATGATTTTACTTCCTTTGTGAAGGGCAAAAGAAGTATGTTATATGGATCGTGCCTATGGCACTATTTCTTTATTTATGGTATATACCACGGATTAAAATCCGTGGTTACAATATGTTTCGAGCCTACGGCTCTGAAGTATCGTAGATATGCTTGGGATGATGATAGTGTTGATATTTCTAATGAAACTGCCGCTTTTCAGATGCGTAGCATCGGCCTATTTTGTAACAACGGATTTTAATCCGTTGACATAAAATAGTATAACTTTGAGAGCCGTAGGCTCGGCCCATATAAAAAAGCAAAGCACTAACCTATGACACACGTAAAGCTTAAGCTATAACTTCAGACGCGTTTTGTTGTAAAAGATAAAATCTTCCAACCTTTCTTCACCACCAAACCTACTGGGCAGGGTACAGGCTTAGGGCTATCGCTCGCTTACGATATTGTTAACCCAAGTTGCAAATAGCCAAATACAAAATGCTCCAAAATGGCCTATTTTTGATTATTTATCCACAAAATGCATTTATTTTGAGCGAGCAATAAAT
>JAYTNJ010000362.1:0-25319 GCA_043748345.1 Saprospiraceae bacterium | reverse complement strand
TAAAAGTTTCTGTCCCATTTCGCAAAGTTATTCATTTCTAATTTACGAACAATCTTTATATTCCTTTGATTTTCATTGACAGGACTTGGAGGTCTGAATTTACTCGAATTTAATACGTCTGGTAATCTGTTTATGATTTGACCTTGTGTGAATAATAAAAAGGCCACTTCCCGTCTTTTCTTTAGATAGAATGTACTGTTTTTCAATGTTATCATTAGAAATGAAGACCTGCTGACCCATTATATTGTAGACCAAGATGTCATAATTTATGATATCCTGTATGCCCCCGACGTCGATGATCATTTGTTAGCTAGCTGGATTGGGAAATATATTGCATTCATTCAGCGAATTAATCGATTCTACTGTACCAGATGTGGATACCTGGTTAAAAAATTCCCAGAAAAATCGGTGGCTGCAAAAGGAAAATTTATCCCGTTATCCTGCCCACATAAACTCAATATTCTGTTTAATATCCGGGTGAAGGCTGAAAGCAACCGGACACGTGAGGCCTGCTTTTTCTAAAATAGACTTTTCAATGGTTGTATAGGTTTTGTCGGGCATATTGACCCTAATATCTACAGCAGAAATCCTACGTGGATTGGCAGCCATGTGTTTGGTGACTTCCAGAGTGGCTCCATCGATATTGATGTCATGATTTTTGGCCGCTATACCCATAATAGTGATCAAACAGGTGCCCAGTGATGTAGCCGCCAGATCAGTTGGAGAAAAAGCTTCACCTTTACCATTATTATCTATGGGAGCATCGGTGATGATGATTTGTCCCGATTGGATATGGGTACATTCAGTCCGTAGTTCGCCATTATATACTATTTTTGAAGTCATTCAAGATTATTTTTTATTCTATTAATAAGGTACATTATCATCTTTGGCTGCTTCTCGGGCTGTATCTCTTGCCTCTCTGATCCGAAGTTTTTCAGCCTCATCCGCTTCTTCCGCCTGGTCGTAAGATTTGATAATTTCTTTGACGAGCCTATGTCTCACCACATCCTCTGCAGTCAGATAAAGCTGTCCGATGCCGTCTATAGGTGCCAGAATCTGAAGAGCTTTTCTTAATCCTGATTTTTGATGTCCCGGTAAGTCTATCTGCGAAAGATCACCCGTGATTATAGCTTTTGCGCTAGGGCCGATTCTGGTCAGGAACATTTTGAGCTGCGTAGTAGTACAGTTTTGAGCTTCATCGAGTATGATAAAAGCATGGTCAAGTGTCCTTCCCCTCATAAAAGCAAGGGGGGCGACTTCTATCACACGATTGGTTATAAAAAAATTAAGCTTTTCTGTTGTCAGCATATCGTCGAGGGCATCATAGAGTGGTCTGAGGTAAGGATCTACCTTTTCTTTCATATCACCCGGTAAAAATCCAAGATGTTCACCAGCTTCTACGGCAGGACGGGTAAGGATTATTTTTTTTACGAGTTTTGATTTGAGTGCCCTGATCGCCAGAGCGACAGCAGTATAGGTCTTGCCTGTTCCTGCGGGCCCGATAGCGAATACGATATCATTGGTCTCGCTGCACTCCACCAATAGCTTTTGGTTTTTGGTTTTAGCTTTGATAGGCGATCCGTTTTTACCATAAACTATAACACCTCCCGATGAGTGTTGACTGATTTTATTATCAGCGGCATGATCGCTTATGATTAGGTCTTCTACCACTTGATTAGAAAAATCATGTTTGTCCTGAATCATACGTACCATGATCTCAATTTTTGATTTTACTTCCTCGGTACCCTTTTTTTCACCTTTGAGTTTCACCTGATTACCTCTTGATGTAATTTGAACACCAGGATACGCTCTTTTCAGAAGATTAAGCTTGTTGTTGTTTTCCCCATACAAATCCAATGGATCTATACCACTAATTGTTAATATTACTTCACTCAATATGATTATAAAATTTTATTTAGATGTCAATAAATAGAGCAAACCAGTTCTTAAAAATTTATATATAGTAAATAATTTTAATATATTCTCCTGATTATGTTTCTTTGCACAAAAATATCGGGATTTATTTAATATCCTGATTTGTCAGGTTAAATTTATGGTAAAATAACGACTTTTAATGCAAATAGTTTCTTTAACCACAGATTATGGTTCTAAAGATTATTATGTAGCAGAGCTGAAGGCCTCCATACTTGCTTCAAAGAGTGACATGACTCTCATTGATATCAGTCATCAGATAGATCATTATGATATTGTTCAGGCTGCATTTTACCTCAATAATGCAAAAAATTCGTTTCCGTCGGAATCCATCCACATAGTAGCAGTAAACTGTAATTATAAACGAAAAAACCGCTTTTTATGCTTCAGAAGGAATGGACAATATTTTATAGGACCGGATAATGGAGTTTTTAGCCTTATATTTGACGATCTTGACAAAGAGGAAGTGTATATTATATCGCCATCCGATAATGGTAATTCTTCGGTCAATTCCATATTTTCACATGCGGCTGCCTACATAGGTCACGGCCTTTCATTGGAAGAAATAGGGCCTAAAGCTGAAAACCTAAATATTAAATTAAAGATACAACCAGTAGTAACCTCCAATCAAATACGTGCCACTATTATTCATGTCGATCATTTTAATAATGTGATCGTAAATCTAAAAAAGGACTTTTTTGAAAAAGTAAGGAGTGACAGGAAGTTTGCGTTATACTTTAAACCCAGTGACCCCATTACTTTTTTGAGTAAAGATTACGGTGATGTTGCTGTTGGCGATACGCTAGCTTTTTTTAACTCTGCAGGGTATCTCGAGATCGCGATCAATATGGATAAAGCATCCAGTCTGCTGAATTTGTCAAAAAATGAAATGGTACAGATAAATTTTTACTAGAATATTATGGCCATAATACGTATTGTCAGACTTTCTTTTGAAGAAAGGGGAATAGATGAATTTTTTAGTATTTTTGAAGAAAGCAAAAACCTGATCAGATCTTTTGAAGGCTGTACTTGTCTTGAGCTGCTAAAAGACCATAATCATAGCAATGTATTTTATACTCACAGCAAGTGGAAATCCAATGATGCGCTTGAAAAATATCGGGAATCAGAGCTGTTTAAGACAACATGGCAGAAAAATAAATTACTTTTTAATGCCAAACCACAGGCTTTCACATTGGAAGAATTTATAAGCGACGGCGCATAAAATCGGATTATTTTGTAACATATAAAATTATTTTTAATATAAATTTTGTTTTTCTGAGACTTTAATTTTAATTTGCGTCATTAATTGCACACATTTTTGTTAAATAAGGGATTAGTCACAAAAGCAAAAAGAGCATAAAAGGAATTTACTATGATGCAATTCTTTGAAATATCAATGATTTTATTTGCCTGCGGATGGAAGGTTTCCTCATTCAGGCCGGAGCAATACATACGTTCTGCAAAAGCTTCTTTAATAAACAAAAACAGTGAATTAAAGAACATCGCAATGCCAGAAATCAAGTTTAAATTCTGACTTTCAAATGTATTTATTTAATGTGGATAAGCAATAGAGGCTAAAGTTAACAACAACCGATGAAAGAGATACAGTGCAAAAACTACAATATACAGATCAATAACTGGAGTTATTTTTCAAAATTTGTAAAGACCTTAGATGCGTCAAATATTTTTATACTTGCAGATGAAAACACCGAAAAATATTGTCTCCTGCATTTGCTCGAAAATCTTGATCACGAAGCTCAGATAATCCGCATCCCATCGGGAGAGCAAAACAAAAACATCACCACATGTCAACATGTATGGACTAAACTGATGCAAAATGGCGCGGACAGACATTCATTGCTAATAAACCTGGGTGGTGGTGTGATAGGCGACCTGGGAGGTTTTTGTGCCGCGACATATATGCGGGGCATTAGATTTATACAGATACCCACTACACTTCTGAGTCAGGTGGATGCATCTGTGGGAGGTAAACTTGGCGTAGACTTAATGGGATTTAAAAATATGGTAGGGCTTATTCAGGACCCGTCAGCTGTTTATATATTTACAGATTTCCTTCACACCCTTCCGGCTGATCAGATCAGAAGTGGCTACGCAGAATTACTCAAACATGGGTTAATAGCTGATAAAGCTGCCTGGAAGCAACTATCACAAAAGGACAATATCTCCGGTCTTGATTACGAAATGCTGGTGTACGAGTCCGTAAAGATTAAAAAGAATGTCACTGAACAAGATCCATATGAAAAAGGACTTAGAAAAATTCTTAATTTCGGACACACCATAGGCCATGCCGTAGAATCATACTGGTTGGATAGCAGTACACCGTTACTCCACGGCGAAGCTATAGCGATAGGTATGGTAAGTGAAGCTTTTTTATCGTATAGAGTAGGTAAAATATCAGAAAGTGATCTTTTTGATATAAGGAATACCATCATCAGAATTTACGGTCATCATCCTAAATTTGTCAAACCTGCAAGCGATTTAATAGAAATCATGAAAGGAGACAAAAAAAATATAAAGGGCAATATCAGATTTGCTTTGCTCGATTCAGTTGGAAAAGCCTGTTATGATGTTCAGGTAGATAAAAGTAGTATTGAAGAGAGTTTTTTTTTTTATAAAGAAAAGATATAAGCTGATTTTTCCTTCCAAAAAAAAACAGAAAAGCAACTGAAGCTCTGAGCAATCAATTACTTTTCTAATCATTTTAATCAAATCAGTGACTGCAGTTTCATAGCAAGTCCCATATCACCTTTTATTTTTATTTTGCCCGACATGACAGCCATCATTGGGTTCAGTTCCCCGTTTTTAAGCTGTAAGAATGTTTCGGGATCGGTACTTATAGTGCAGGCAGCCTCCACATCATCCCGGCTTACGACATTACTATCTCCGCTGCCGTCGATTAAGATTATATCCTCACCCAGTACAAACTTGAGTTTTGCCCCAAACGGAGCGACATTTGCAGCCTGGGTAGTCAGGTCAGAAAAAATTGATTCGATACTCATATTAAATAAAATTTAGAATATTGTTTAAAAATATAATTCATTGTCATGATCCATTATGGTGAGCTTGTCAGCATGAGTTAAAGTCTCCAGAAAAGATTTGGTTTTGGGAAGTTCGTATTTGAAATAAAATTTCATGGTATAAATTTTACTTTCGTAAAATGATTTGTCATATTTTCTGTTAGCATCACTTAATTGGTGTGAAGCGGCAACAGCCATTTTGAGCCATTGATGACCTATGATAATTGTCGATGTCATCTCCATAAATATACTGGCATCGGCGAGATAATTTTCATAATCACCTTTCATTGCATAAGGCAAAAGGTACTCCAGCGCTTTTTGCATTTCTTCCATTTTTTGTGTTAACTCATGGGCATAAGGTGCCAGGCTTTCATACATGTTAGCATCAGATATGGTGGACTTCATATCGTCAGTCAACAAACGGATGGCCTTACCGTTTTCCGCAGTGACTTTTCGGCCCAAAAGATCGAGGGACTGTATGCCTGTAGTACCTTCATATATAGACATGATACGTATATCCCGAAGGTATTGTTGCAGCGGAAAATCCATACAAAAGCCGTATCCCCCTAATATCTGCAGACCATTACTTATAGATTCATGGCCCATTTCTGCCGGATATGTTTTGGCAACAGGTGTAAGTAACTCAAGGAGTAAATTATGATCTTCTTTTTTATCATCAGCGGCACAATGGACAAAATCAGCGTGCTTTGAACACTCGATAAGCAAACTCAATGAAGCTTCTACAATAGATTTTTGCAAAAGGAGCATTCGCCTTACATCGGGATGGTGGATGATCAGAGTCTGACCTTCTGTAACATCTTTTTTACCGGAATTCATGATTTTTCTACCCTGAGGTCTCTCTTTGGCGTATTGTAAAGATGCATAATAGGCGGCCGTTGCTGTAGATGCAGCAGTCATTCCCACATCGATTCTTGCTCCATTCATCATCTGAAACATATACTTCAAACCCTGATGCGGCTCACCGACAAGATAGCCCATACAATCATCTTTCTCGCCATATACCAGGTGCACGGTGCTGTAGCCACGCTGTCCCAGTTTCTGAAAATCTGCCACGGCATTTACATCATTGTAGGTCAGACTTCCATTTTCCTCGGGTCGGAATTTAGGCACAACAAATAATGAAATTCCTTTTGTCCCCGCAGGAGCACCGTCTATTCGTGCTAGTGTAAGGTGTACAAAATTATCTACACCACCATGATCTCCTCCCGAAATAAATATTTTTTGTCCTTTTATCTTGTAGGTTTCGCCTGAAACAGGGCTCGCTGAAGATACTATATCAGAGAGAGAACTTCCAGCCTGTGGTTCTGTAAGTGCCATAGTTCCACCCCATACACCGGATAGCATTTTCGGGACAAATTTATTTTTTAGGGCTTTGCTTCCAAAATTTGAAATAAGATGGGCTGCCCCGGAAGTAAGCCCCAGATAGCCCGGTATGTTGTTATTGGCTGACTCTATGATATGATTTGCAGCATTAGAAACTGTGTAGGGCATCTGTGCGCCACCATCTTCATAATCGAAATAATGCCCTATCCATCCGTTTTCACCTGCTGAGGCAAATATTTTTTTTAAAATGGGGTGTGAGTGTACTTTCCCGTCTTTGTAATGTACCGGTTTTTCGTCCATCTCCCGGTAACATGGATAAAAATCCTGATCTGCCCATGCTTTTGATGAGTCAAGCAAGATATCGACAGACTCTTTATCATAATCTTTATACCGCTCATAGTCGAACAATTCCTGCACATTGTGGACATTAAAAAGGAGAAATTTGAGCGTGTCCATACACATATACTTTGCCATAGAAATCTAGTGTTTTAAAAATTTAACTCGAAGTTAAATTTATTTATTGTATCATGATTTATTTAGAAGAAATTTTTCTTAATTTATGGTGAAAATGACAGTTTTTAATAAAAATTTATACAGTTGCAGGTAAGTATTTATAAAACAGTTGTACATTTGCGATGTTTATAATTAGTCTAAATAAATACAAATTAATGTCTTTTTGGTCAGATGTAAAAAGAGATATAACTGCAAAACAAGAGCAAGTCAGGACTGATATATTTTGGTTTCCGCTCAATGTGTTACAAAATGATCAAGTCATATCTTACGAACTGAAAAAATGCTGCAAAAAATTCAAAAAAGGCAAAAGGTGTAAAAAGTGCCCCAATAATTAAAGCTTGAGTTTGAAATAGAGCTTAATATTTGAAAAGCATTATAGCAGCCAGTGTTTTCATACCTTCAGACAGGCGGCCTATTTCAAGATTTTCATTTTCTGCGTGTTGGTTGTTGTCATAATTTACTATCGGGATGGTCACTGGATAAGTTCGGGTGACCTTTTCAAACAGGTACAGTGGCAGGCTACCACCAGCCGAAGGCATGAGCACTACTTTTTTATCTGATGTGCTTTGCACAGCAGTCGCTATTTTAATAGCCGTAGCATCGTCCATAGGAGTACGCTGCGCCGGGTAACCATGACCCTGTGTCACAAAAATCAAATTTTTGTATTTTGATCTTTCTTCATCTGTCGGTTCACGTGTTACTACATGAAAACCCATCTTCCGGATGTGGGCAAGTACTCTCGCGGTTTGCTTTTCTACGGTATTGCCTTTTACCAGCCTCAAGTCAAGTGCTGCAGATGCGGTAGTGGGAATCACATTGGCGGAAAGTTTACCGACATTAGCGGCTGAAATACCGTTGATGTTCAAAGTAGGAACTGAGACAATGCTTTCCAGGAAAGACAAGTTTGTTGTTTCAGCAGTGGCAAAACCGAGTTCACCCTGAAGAAAGGGTCCGGGATCGTCGATGTCGGCAAGGGCTTTCTTCTCCGTGGCGGTAAGAGGAATGACATCATCATAATAACCGTCAATGAGTATTTTACCATTATCATCTTTCATCGATGCCAGTAGTCGTACTAGTTTATGTGCCGGATTGGGTGCCCAATTGCCATAGTTACCGCTATGCAGTGGTCTTTTGGGCCCGTACACTGTGAGATGCATATTGACATCACCCCTGACACCAAAGGTGATTTGTTTCTGACCGGAAGCGGGCATGGGACCGTCACATATGACCCAGAAATCTCCTTTTAATGTTTCTTTATTATTTTCAAGAATACCTTCCAAATTGACAGAACCATTTTCTTCCTCCCCTTCGAAAAAAAATTTGATGTTGATTTCCGGTTTTAATCCTTTGTCTTTGATGGCTTGCCAGGCTTTTATGATGCTGAATACTCCGGCTTTATCATCAGCACTTGCTCTCCCGTAAATCCTCCATTTCGGGTCAAATTTTTCATCGACTTTTGGAAAGTCGATAAACTTTCCGCCTTTATCCAGACGATCAGTCAGCAATTGAGGGGTAAATGGCTCCAGACCAGAATACCAGTTGGCAGGATTGACTGGCTGGCCATCATAATGTGCATAAAACACAATCGTTTTAGCTGTTGGCGAGTGGATCACTTCACCATACACCGCCGGAACACTTTTTTTATCCTTGTCATAAAGAAGTTTTCCCTCAATGCCTGCTTTGTTGAGCATCCCCATAATATATTCAGCATTTACATTAAGCTGCTCGCGATCATTAAAGGTATTGGGTAGTTTGATGAAATCAAAGTACTCTCTCAACAAGCTGTATTCGTTTTCGTCATAATAATTACTGATTGGGTGTAAAGACTGAGTATACATCTGACCAATAGACAAAAAGATGAACATAAACGAAAAATAAATTTTAAATAATTTTATCATTACGGTGAAATTTTAAATGTTAAGTCAAATCTAACCATAAATTATAAAAATCAAGTTATATTTTGCTCACAGGTCACTTCATTTTTCTTTTAACCGAGGAGCACGAAGTGACCCTTGAGTGAAAAGTAAACCCCGGAAAGGGAAGTATGGTAGTTATTTTTTGTTCACAGGTCACTTCATTTTATTTCGTGCTCTGCGGTCAAAACATCTTCTTTTAACCGAGGAGCACGAAGTGACCCTTGAGTGAAAGGTAAAGACAAGAATGAGTCACTAATTGCTATTATTCCTAAAGGTTTCACAGGATTAGCATATTTTTGCAATAAATCAGAAAAGATGGCATTCAATTATTGGCAGGATTTTGAAGAACATGAATATTATCATATCTACAACAAAGCAATAACGGGAGTAACTCTATTTAAGAGTGATCAGGAATATGAAGAATTTTTATCAAAATATAAACATTATGTATCTATCTGTTTTGATACATATGCTTACTGTCTTATGCCAAATCATTTTCATTTTTTAATAAGGGTAAAACAGATTGAAGACGTTAAACTGTTTTCGAGAACACAAAAGACAAAAAAGGGTTTTACTTTTAGCAATGACGATGAAAAGATAAATGATTTTATCTCCGATCAGTTCAAAAGGATGTTTAGTTCAGTTGCCATTAGATATAAAAATCAGAATAATCACCAAGGAGCAGTATTTGTAGAGAGATTTAAAAGGATTCAGTCAAAGGATATTTTTAAAAATATTTATTGGTTGACTTATATACATCATAATCCTATACATCATTTATATTGCAAAGAATATTCTGAATGGAGGTATTCATCCTATAATACGTTTTTCACAAATTCTGAATCACTGATTTGCAGAGAAGAAGTTTTCGAATGGTTTGGTGGAAAACAATATTTTATTCAGCATCATAAAGATTTTAAATATATACCGGATAATTTTGAATAACTTTTCAACCGAGGAGCACGCAGTGACCCTTGAGTGAAAAGTAAACCCCGGAAAGGGAAGTATGGTAGTTATTTTTTGTTCACAGGTCACTACATTTTATTTCGTGCTCTGCGGTCAAAACATCTTCTTCTCAACTGAGGAGCACGGAGTTACCCTTGAGTGAAAGAAAGTGTTGTTGGGGTGTCTACATTAAGTTGCTGTTAGTGCAATAATCCGAATAGTTGGTCAGGGAAAATACCACCTCCTATGATGAGGGCAATACAAAGAATGATAAAAATGCGGTATCTTGTAGTGATTTTTAAGGATGGTATTGAATTGTTAGCATTAACCACAAAGGCTGAAATCCTTAGATAATTGTAAGCCGCTATAACGGATGTCAGTATTGCTATTATAGCTAACCATGTATCTCCTGCCTTTACTGCACTGAATATTATGAAGTACTTCCCAAAAAAACCTGCTAAAGGAGGAAAGCCGGCAAAGGACAACATAGATACTAATAGTCCTGTAGCGAGTAATTTATTATGGGTAACCAACCCGGAAATGCCTTTTATCGTGTCTATACCCGTCTGTGATTTTATGGTGGAATAAATGGTAAACGCAAGTATCGATGCGATGCTGTAAGCAGTAAGGTTATACAGTATATATCCTGAAGAACCTTCGCCCGCTGTAAGAATGGCTATTAATACAAAGCCAACATTGGCCATTCCTGAATAGGCTAAAAGTCTTTTGAAATTCTTCTGTTTTATAGATACTATGGTGCCAAATATCATGGTAGCTACAGATACCAGCATAAAAAGGATCACCCATTTTTCTGAATTATAATTTCCAATGAACGCCATAAATCGCAAAAGTGCACCCATTACTGCAACTTTGACTACAGTGGAAACAAAAGCTGTCAAGACCGTGGGAGCGCCATGGTAAACATCAGGTGCCCAAAAATGAAAGGGAACTGCTGACAATTTAAAAATGAAAGAACATAGAATTAAAACCACACCAGTTAAAAAAAGCGAAGAGATGCCTTGTGTAGCTAGTGAAGTATGAATATCTGTTAAATCAAAACTTCCATAAGCGCCGTAAATCAAAGTAATACCGAGAAGTAGAAAACAAGTGGCAAATGAGCCCATCAGGTAGTATTTTAAGCCAGCTTCATTGGATGCCAGATTTCTTCTGTTGCTGGCCGCCAAAATATATAAAGGTATAGAAAGAATTTCAGTGCCTAAAAACAACATTGTCAGATTTTGGAACGAGACCAATAATATCCCGCCAATGATAGAGAATACAAAAAGAGCAAATAAATCTGTCAGGTGTTCGATGTCGTCACTATAGTAGTATTGACTCATGATAAAGATGAAGATCGAAATAAAAATAATCACCAAACTAAAATTGATAGCAAGGTTGTCGAATATGAGCATATTATTTAGAATATCATCATAATTGCCTATCCATCCAAACGTAAGCATAGCCAAAGCTGAAATGAATGCAATTAGAATTGCAGGCAATGCCAATTGTTTTTGTCTGAATATACCGGAAAACATGCTGAATATACCGGTAACTGCAAGCAGGATGATCGTGTTCATTATTTTTGTAAATAAGGATGAATGATGTTGTGCACGGATATATCACAAAGGCTTGTAATCCACGAAGGGTATAAACCTGTGATAATGACGATGCATGCAATACAGTAAAGCAAAGTTTTGTCACTATTTGTAATATCACTAAGGGTAGTAACGGTGTCCGGGCCGAGCATGATTTTCTGATACGATGTAAGCATATACACAGCACCAAGAATGATACCCGATCCCGCGATTAGAGCTGCAAAAACATCTAATCTATACAGCGAAGTAAAAATCATAAACTCTCCAACAAACCCGTTTGTCAAAGGAACTCCAATGCTTCCAAACATTATGACCATATACAACCCGGCAAAAACAGGCATATATTGTCGCAACCCGCCGAAGCTGTTGATATCAAAGTTTCCTTTCAATCTGAACAATATCTGAGCTATAAAGAACAATCCGGCGGTATTGATAGCATGAGCAGCCATCTGGATTAAACTACCCTGGATACCGAGGACCGAATACGTGAGGATACCGGCTGCTATTAGCCCTACGTGGGCGATAGATACGTACGCGAACATACGTTTTAAGTCTTTTTGTGTTAATGCAATAACCGAAGCATACATGACGCCTAGAGTAGCCAAATACACCACGTAAATGCCATATTGCTCAACGGCATCCGGCACAACAGGAAGCACAAACCTTATGATGCTATACAAAGCCATCTTTGACATGACACCGGAAAGCATGATCGTCACAGGTGCAGGAGCTAAAGTGTAGGTATCAGGTAGCCAGCTATGGAATGGGAAAAGGGGTGTTTTGATACCATAAGCCAGCATAAAAGCACCAAAAACAAATAACTGTTCTTGTGTTCCGATTTCTAATCCGTATATCGTGGCTAGACTAAAGTCAGCAATAGACCCTACATTTCCCAACCAAACTATGGCTACCAGCATAAAAAGACTGCCCAGTAATGTGAAAAGAAAAAACTTGATGGTAGCTGGTCTTACATGTTTACCTTTACCCCAGATAAGCAATAGAAAATAGGCAGGGATGAGTGCTAATTCCCAGAATATGTAATAGAGAAATATATCCTTCGCGGTAAATACGCCGTTCATAAAGGTTTGCATCAGAAGCAGCAGTGCAAAATAAAGCCGGTGCTGACTAAATGTATCGCCCAGTGAGACATACATACTGATGAGCGTAACTACATTGCAAATCAAAATCATCAAAAGACTCAATCCATCAGCGCCTAAATGAAAGTGAACACCCATAGACTTTATCCACGGTAAATCGATGGATGTGATAGTGGTTGCATCCTTATCAAATAGTGCTAACATCACACCGATGGCTATTACTGAGGCTGCGGCTGAAATAAGAGCAATTCTTTGGCTGTAATCTTTTCCCGCCAATAAAATCAATAAGGCGGAAAGAAAAGGTAATAGGATTATTATGAGTATATTCATCAGCTTAAAATAAAATAAAAATTGTTATAAACCCTAAAACCCCAAGGGCCATTGCAAATAAGTAATAGCTTATAAATCCATTTTGGGTTTTTCTGATTTTGCCTGATAAAAATAAGGTCAATTGTCCCGCTCCATTGGTAGCTCTGTGTATAATCTTTTCTTCAAAAAAAGTACTCATCAACGTAGAAAAGCTATATGCAGGTTTCACTATTAACATCTCGTATAATTCATCAACATAAAATTTATCTCTCAGCAATTTTGAGAAGGTTGAATCATTTAATGCTTTATCATTTTGAGGAACTGTACCTTTTTTTACAAACTTGTCATACGCAAAAACACCCACCAGCACAATACACAAAAACGAAATAGACATAAGTATCCATTCCGTGGCATGATCAAGATGTAATCCTGAAAGTACGGACACGGGTGCAATAAAGTTTTCAAGCCATTTATTTCCATGAAAAATTTCAGGTGCATTCATAATGCCGGCAATGATCGATAGAGCTGCCAGTACATATAGAGGGATGAGTATACCGTTTGGCGATTCATGAATATGAGCTTTTACGGCTTTATTTATCCTTTCCTGACCATGAAATACTACAAAATATAACCTCAACATATAAAAAACAGTAAGCAGACCTGAGATCAAAGCTAAAATCCACAAAAGAGGACTTTTAATATAGGCGGCTGTAAGAATATTGTCTTTGGAAAAAAATCCTGCAAAAGGCGGAAGAGCAATGATGGCCAAAACACCAATCAAAAAAACCAGATGTGTAGATTTCATATGATGTCTGAGACCTCCCATTTGTCTGATGTCCTGCTCACCGCTTAATCCATGGATAACACTTCCCGCACCTAAAAATAACAAAGCTTTAAAAAAGGCATGTGTCAACAGATGAAAAAACGCTGCGCCATAAGCACCTATACCCAGAGCAAAAAACATAAGGCCCAATTGACTCACGGTAGAATAAGCCAGGACTTTTTTAATATCGTTTTGCCGGAATGCTATCAAACCTGCATATATGGCAGTAGTCAATCCGACCACCATAATGATATCTCCTGTCAAAGGTGCTAAAGTGAATAATACATTCGATCTTATGATCAGGTAGATACCCGCTGTTACCATAGTGGCAGCATGAATTAATGCGCTGACAGGAGTTGGACCTGCCATTGCATCCGGTAGCCATGTATATAGAGGAATCTGAGCACTTTTGCCTGTTGCGCCTGCGAATAACAAAAGTGTAATAGTTGTAATTACAGCCACATCCAGCCCATTGCCCTCATTGAGTTGACGGTTAATCTCCTGATAATTAAAGCTACCGAAATGACTAAAAATAACAAATAAGCCAAACAGCAAGCAGATGTCTCCGATTCTATTCATAATAAAAGCCTTATTTGCTGCAGCATTATAATCATGATTTTTATACCAAAAACCAATCAAAAGATAGGAACACAAACCGACCCCTTCCCATCCTGCAAACATCAGGACATAATTATTAGACATCACAAGCAGCAACATAAAGAAAATGAAGAGATTGAGATATGAAAAAAATCTATTAAATCCCTTATCACCGTGCATGTATTCTATAGAGTAAATATGTATCAGACTGCCTACGCCTGTGATGAGCAACATCATAATGATAGACAACTGATCAACTTGAAATGCAAATGGCACCTTAAAATTTCCCGTATTGACCCAGTTGAAGAGATGAATATTTATGGGTAAACCGGATGATGATATTTGTAAGAATAAAACCACGGAAAGTACAAATGACAATAAAATCCAGAAAGAAGCAAGGATGCCCGCCCGTTTTTCTGATAGTAAACGTCCATACAGCAGATATCCCATGAAACCAATCAAGGGCAGCAGCAGTACGACGACCGAAAGATTACTCAAAATATATGGATTCAAAATATTTTTTTTTAATTTTAGATATTACCATTTAAGATCATTCAGGGCATTGATATCCACGGTGTGTACATTTCTGTAAATCATCACCAGCATAGCCAGCCCTACGGCAACTTCTGCCGCGGCTACCACCATGACAAAAAATACAAAAGCCTGACCATTGGGATCATTATAATATACTGAGAAGGAGACCGCCAATAAGTTTACTGAATTAAGCATGAGCTCTAGACTTAGAAAAACATTAATCAGATTCCTTCGCAATAGTACACCTGTCAGTCCAATACTAAACAAGACTAAACATAAAAACACATAATGCTCCAGCGGAACAAGCCTTAACTGATCCTGCAATGGTGTTATATCATTCATCTTTATAATCTTTTTTATTAAAAATAACTACTCCCACCATGGCAGAAAGAAATAATATACTCGATACTTCAAAAGGTATCAAAAATTCTTTGAACAAATATTTACCCAAGGTAGAAGCCAGCCCAATATTTTGATCTACAATCGCCGGATCACTCCCAAAGTCTGTAGCCCATAATGCAGTAGTCAAAACAAAACAAACCATAGCCCCGGTAAAACAAGCTATAACCATGATTAATTTGCTTTTTCGTATAGTGACGGGTGTGCTCATATTCAGAAACATGATGACGTACAGGAAAAGTACCATAATAGCTCCGGCATACACGATAATATGCACTATTGATAAAAACTGAGCATTGAGCATGACAAACAAACCTGCTACCGAAAAGAAACAGATCAATAGATACAATACGCTGTACATCGCATTTTTATGAAAAATCATAAGAATACTACTGATGATACAAACGGCTGATAAAATATAAAAAAGTATAGCAGTCATAATTTTGAAATTAAAAAATTAAATATTACATGGCACCTTCACGGACACCTTGACGTCTACTATTTATGTCTATTCTTTCATCGCTCTTTATTCCTTCTACCAGCATATCTTTTGTATACATGAATTGATCTCTATGATAATTTGACGTACTGATGGTTTCGGTAAGATAAATGGCATCTTTTGGACAAGCTTCTTCGCATAAACCACAGAAAATACATCTCAACATATTAATATTATATTCAGCAGCATACTTTTCTTCTCTGTAAAGATGTTCTTCTCCTTTTTTACGTTCTTCCGCCACTATAGTAATCGCTTCTGCTGGACAAGCCACTGCGCACAAACCACAAGCCGTACAATTTTCTCTACCCTCGTCATCACGTTTTAATACATGTACTCCTCTAAAGTATTTGCTATGTTCCCTTTTTTGTTCGGGGTATTGTATGGTCACCTTCTTCTTAAAAAAATGGTAAATCGTGATTCTTAATCCAGCAAGTATGGCAGGAATATACATTTTCTCTTTCCATGTCATCGTTTTATCAGATACGACCTTACTTCTATTGGTTAGTGATTGCATATTTTATTGATTATATAGGATGATAGCACCAGTTAGGAGCATATTGACGATAGCTAAGGGCAATAATACTTTCCACCCTAAGTTCATCAGTTGGTCAAACCGGAATCTTGGTATGGTCCATCTGATCCACATGAAGAAGAAAATAAAAAATAATATTTTTGTAAAAAGAGTACCAAAACATATCAAAGCAAAAAGTATTTCTCCTGTATGACTCTGCACTACATCCATAAAAGGAAAGTTGTACCCACCGAAGTACAAACAAGATATGACTGCGGAAGACAAAAACATATTGACATACTCAGCAAAAAGATAAAATCCGAGTTTCATACTTGAATATTCAGTGTGATAGCCTCCTATAAGTTCAGTTTCACTTTCCGGCAAGTCAAAGGGTGTTCGGTTTGTTTCAGCAAAGGCACAAATCAAAAATATAAGGAAACCAAGCGGCTGTAAAACTACATTCCATCCCATTCCATGCCATCCATTTTGACCTTCGACCATATCAGCCAAGCTTAACGAACCGGTAGTCATGATGATGGCAATAACACTCATACCCATGGATAATTCGTAACTTATCATTTGTGTAGAAGCCCTTACCGCCCCCAACAATGCAAATTTATTGTTGGATGCCCAGCCACCTATCATGATCCCATAAACGCCTATACTTACTACCCCCATGATGTAAAGAATGCCTATATTAATATCTGCCACCTGCAAATGCACCTTGGTACCTGCTATGGTAATATCCGGCCCCCAAGGTATGACAGCACTGGTCATGAGTGCTGTGATCATACTGATAGCGGGGCCCAAAATAAAAAGCAATTTGTTTGAATCCGCAGGCATGATCTCTTCCTTCATGATCATCTTTATACCATCTGCCAAAGGCTGAAGTAATCCAAATGGTCCGGCCCTGTTGGGCCCTATTCTGTCTTGCATAAAGGCTGCCACCTTTCTTTCGGCGAATGTACTATAGGCCGCTATCGTAATAGAAAGAATGAATAGCACAAGGACAAGGCATACTTTAAAAATGATTAATTCCATAATGAATATCTTAACTTACTGATATAAGCAACATAGATTATCGTTGTGTCAGGTTGCTTTGTTCAATTTGTTTTTGAATGACAGGTAACTCATAAGTAAACTGATTTTTTGATACTACTGAATGTCTGTTTATATCTGCCGGACCTTCCACTATCCAGTCAGTAGTTTCTTTCTTTTCAAATCTGCAATCATTGCAAATGAATTCTTCTACTTCGTTCCATTGGTCTTTTCTTCCGGTGACTCTCAATACTTCTTCTCCTTGATACCATAGCGTGACTTTACCAGTACATTTAGGGCAGTTTCTATGGGCATTTACAGGTTTAGTGTACCAAACCCGGGATTTAAATCTAAATGTTTTGTCAGTGAGCGCTCCGACGGGACAAACATCTATCATATTGCCTGAAAAATCATTATCCACTACATTTTCGATGTAAGTTGAAATTTCTGATACTTCACCACGGTTGATGACACCATGCACTCGTTCCGGGGTAAGCTGATCAGCTACTTGAGTGCATCTGTAGCAAAGGATACATCGATTCATATGAAGTTGGATCTTATCACCTATATCTTTTTTCTCAAATTCTCTTCTATGAAAATCGTATCTGCTTTTAGATAGTCCATGTTCATATGATAAATCCTGGAGTTTACATTCACCAGCCTGATCACATACCGGACAATCCAGTGGATGGTTGATAAGTAAAAATTCAGTTACTCCTTTTCGGGCATCCAATACATCTGGCGAAGTAGTATTCCTGACTTCCATTCCGTCCATAACGGTAGTCTTACAGCTGGCTACCAATTTAGGCATGGGACGAGGGTCTTTTTCTGATCCTTTTGTAACTTTGACCAGGCAAGTCCTGCATTTTCCACCACTTCCTTCCAATTTAGTATAATAACACATAGCTGGAGGTACGTTTTCACCTATCATACGAGCAGCTTGTAAGATAGTAGTCCCGGCAGGTACTTCAATACTTATGTCATCTATGGTTACTTTCAACATTTGGATTAAATTTTAGGCTTACAATAATTATACTGATTGGTAATTCATTTCCGGTTGGTACACATGGTCTTCATCTCTGACACGATGACGATATTTTACATGATATTCAAATTCATGACGGAAATGTCTGATGGCAGCAGCTATAGGCCAAGCGGCAGCTTCACCGAGCGGACAAATGGTATTGCCTTCTATTTTGCGCTGTATGTCCCAAAGCAAATCAATATCACTCTCTTTTCCGTGTCCATTTTCGATATTATGCAAGACCTTTTCCATCCAGCCTGTACCTTCTCTACACGGGCTGCACTGTCCACAGCTCTCATGATGATAAAATCTGGCAAAATTCCATGTATTTCGAACTATACATTGTCTTTCATCATATACAATAAAACCTCCGGAACCCAACATGCTCCCCGTTTGAAATCCACCTTCACTCAAACTTTCATAGGTCATAAGCCTGGGATTACCACTGCTTTCATTAAATAACAGGCTTTTTGGCAAGATCGGCACCGATGACCCACCTGGCACGCATGCTTTGATATCCAAACCATTCTTGATACCTCCGCAATACTCGTCGGAATAAATAAACTCTTCTACCGGAACACCTAATTCAATTTCATACACCCCCGGTTTATTGATATTACCTGAAGCAGAAAATAATTTAGTACCTGTAGACTTTCCAATCCCTATTTTGGCATATTCTGCTCCTCCCATGAGGATAATGGGCACGACAGCAGCTATACTTTCTACATTATTGACGATCGTAGGACAACCCCATAACCCTGACACTGCAGGAAAAGGTGGCTTTATCCTTGGATTTCCCCTCTTTCCCTCCAGTGACTCAATCAGTGCTGTCTCTTCACCACAGATATAAGCTCCCGCTCCGGGATGTACAAACAGATCCAGATTGTATCCCGATCCTTTTATATTTTTACCTAAAAACCCATTGGCATAGGCTTCTTTAATAGCTATTTCCAATATTCGGAGGATAAACATATACTCCCCGCGTATGTAGATATAACTGGTATTGCAGCCTAATGCATAACTGGAAAGTATCATACCTTCGATCAATAAATGCGGGTTTTTTTCCATCAGCAATCGATCTTTAAATGTACCGGGCTCACTTTCGTCTGCATTGCAGAGTAAATATCTGGGTTTATCTGTTGACTTATCGAGAAAAGTCCACTTTAGTCCTGTGGAAAAACCAGCACCCCCACGTCCCCTCAAGCCTGAGAGTTTTACTTCTTCCGTCACTTCATCCGGAGACATTTTTGAAAGTACTTTATCCAGTGACCTATATCCACCAAGCTTAAGATAGCCTGAGATTTTTTTGATTTCTGGATTATCTATATTTTGTAATAGCAACGTCTTTCCCATATCAATTAATTATCGCTAGATGATATTTTACATTGGCTGATTATCTCGTCTATCTTGTCTTCAGTAAGGTGTTCATAATATTGTTCACCCATCTGAAACATAGGAGCGTAACCACATGCTCCCAGACATTCCACGGTCTTCAAGCTGAATAATCCGTCTGCGGTGGTTTCACCTACTTTAATACCGAGTTTGGATTCAAGATATTCGACTGTTTTTTCAGCACCACAGATCATACACGGTCCGGTATGGCAAACCTCGATCAAATACTTTCCTACAGGTTTGGTATGGTACATGGAGTAAAAAGTAGCCACTTCGTACACTTCAATTGGCTTTATTTCAAGAATTTCAGCCACCTTATCCATCACATCAACAGATAGGTAATTGAATTCTTTCTGCACTATATGAAGTACTGGCAGAATGGCTGATTTTTTTCTTTCAGACGGATACTGGCCAATAATCCTTTGGATTTCTGACATTGACTCCTGTGAAAATTGAATATTCATTTATTTTTTCTTCTACGTTTACACTCTATAAAATTAAGCATCCAGCTCTCCTGCTATGACATTCATGCTACTCATTGTCAGGATAGCGTCACTCAACATGGATCCTTTTATCATTTCCGGATAAGCTTGGTAATATATAAAACAGGGTCTTCTGAAATGAAGTCTGTAAGGCTGCCTGCCACCATCACTTACTAAATAGAATCCTAATTCGCCATTTCCACCTTCTACACTTTGATACACCTGACCCTTTGGCACATTAATTTCACCCATTACAATTTTGAAATGCCAGATAAGACCTTCCATGGAATTATACACGTCTTCTTTAGGGGGTAAATAAAACTCCGGAACATCTGCATGAAAATCACCTTCCGGCAATTTGTCCAGAGCTTGTCGTATAATGCTCAGACTTTGCCACATCTCTTCCTGCCGCACACAAAATCTATCATAAGTATCTCCACTGCTTCCGATAGGAATAGTAAAGTCAAAATCTTCATAGGAACTGTAAGGTGTCATCACACGTACATCATAATCTACTCCCGCAGCCCGAAGATTGGGTCCTGTAAAACCATAATCCAATGCCCTTTCGGCTGTAATACCGCCCACATTTACCGTCCTATCCATAAATATCCTGTTTCTCATCACCAATTTTTCAAATTCTTTGAGGGCTTTAGGCATTTCTTTGAGCAAATTATTGATCTTGTCAAATACTTTTTCGGAGAAGTCTCTTTCAAAACCTCCTATTCTCCCTATATTGGTAGTAAGCCTAGCTCCGCAGATTTCTTCATAAATTTCATATATCTTTTCACGCCACTGAAAGACGTACAGAAATCCTGTCAAAGCGCCCGTATCTACAGCTACCACACTATTACAAATGATGTGGTCAGAAATTCTAGCCAGTTCCATAATGATGACACGTAGGTAATCCAGCCTTTTTGGTGTTTTAACGCCTATTAATTTTTCGACTGTCAAATGCCACCCAATATTATTTATGGGAGATGAGCAATAATTCAATCTGTCAGTAATGGTTGTGATCTGATAAAACGGTCTGTTTTCTGCTAACTTTTCGAATGCCCTGTGAATATAGCCAATGGTGGGCTGAGCATCAACGATAACTTCACCATTCATTTTTAAAATATTCTGAAAAATACCATGGGTGGCCGGGTGTGTAGGGCCCAGGTTTAGGTAGTTGTATTGCTTTAGCTCTTGTTCTGATTGCTCTTTACCATTCAGAACATGGTTCTTTTCAAAATTATCGTCCGAAATATTTATCATCTTTATCTGTTCTGGTAGCGTCCACTAAAGGATATTGTTTTAATAATGGGTGGTAGTCCATGTCTTCTACATTTAAAATAATCCGAAGATCAGGATGCCCCGTAAATTTAACACCATAAAATTCGAAGGTTTCCCTTTCCATCCAATTGGCAGCAGGAAAAACAGATGTCAAAGTTGGAATTTCAGGGTTGCTTAAAGGCAAAAATACATGAATCCGAAATCTTATATTATTTGTCAAGCTATGTAGGTGATACACTACCGATAATTCATGATCTTTTTGGTCAGGAAAATGAACACCACAAAGACTGGTTAAGAAATTAAATCTTAGTGTCTCATCCGCTTTCAACCAAGATATGAGTTCAATGATGATAGCTTTTTCTACGACTACATCCAGTGTATCATAGCTTTCTTCAATACTTATGATTTGTTTGCCAAATTTTTGTACTATCCGATCACTCAATATCTGATTATCAACTTTTGTCATCAGTCTATTTGATATTGATGAAGTAAATGGTTGTATTCAGGAGAGTTTCTTCGTCTTAATGGTTCGTTTTTGATCAATTCCTGAATTTTCAGTATTCCATCCAGAATGGCTTCAGGTGGCGGGGGACAGCCTGGCACATACACATCTACCGGTATCACTTTATCTATACCCTGCAAGACGGAATACGTGTCAAATATTCCACCACTACTGGCACATGCTCCCACAGCAATCACCCATTTAGGCTCTGCCATCTGGGTGTAAACTTGCTTCAGTACGGGACCCATTTTTTTTGCAATAGTGCCCATTACCATCAATAAGTCAGCTTGCCTTGGAGAAAAACTTAACCTTTCTGCTCCGAATCTGCCCAAATCATAGGTAGAAGCCATGGTAGCCATAAACTCTATACCGCAGCAAGATGTCGCAAAAGGTAGCGGCCAAATGGAATTTGCTCTGGCAAGTCCGATGACTTTTTCTATTTGTGTCAATCCGTATCCTTCGCCTGTATGCATTTCAGGACCATCAGCTGGATGTATGATTTTTACCCCCATTTTAGTGCTCCTTTTTTTATGACGTAGTAATAACCTAACATAAACGGTGTGATGAAAATGATCATTTTTAATAATCCCCCGTAGCCCAATTCTCTAAAATTTACTGCCCAGGGGTAGAAAAAAATAATTTCTATATCAAATAGAACAAATAGAATAGCTGCGAGGAAATATTTTACTGAAAAAGGTAGTCTTGCACTACCTATAGGTTCCAGACCACATTCGAAACTTTGCAGTTTCTGCTCCCCTTTTCTTTTTGGACCCACAGCATGTGAAAGGATGAAAGTACCTGCTACAAACCCAGTAACCAGTATAAATTGCACTAAAATGGCAAAATAATCAAATTTAATATTATCCAGACCTGACATCTCCATATGCGTTAAATATTTATAATTATAGCCTAAAAATAAGTATGCAAAGATAATACTTAAGGAATAGATAAGTTTTTAATTTGTTCAATTTAACATCCCATTAATTATGCAAATCATTGAATCACAACGCTCGAAGATAAGACTAATATTAATGAAAAAAGAAAGCAGCAACGCACCGAAACGGTCAGACGACTTAAATTCACTCTTTATAAAGATATAAAAAGCATTTCAATGTGCGGCTCATGTAGGGTGATTGTTGCTGCGCTAACGGGTGACCAGGAAATTCATATTTTGTTATCAGCCGAATATTAATACACTACTATAACGGTTGTATATATGGTTTGACCGATCGATGATTTGGATATATGATTATTATGGTATATATTTGTTTTTACTTGTGTGATTTTATGGCGCAAGTACAATCGTTGGTTGCAATTTAAAAGTGATACTATTGACAAATAGAATGTTACGATAAGAGTATGGATAAGTATAAAACCTTACACAAATGGATGATACTTCCAATGGTAGTTATGCAGCTTGGCATCTTCAAAGATTATTGGGGCGACTTTTCTGATAATGCATGGTCTGTTCACATACATTATTGGACAGGTACGGTATGGTATATCTATCTAATAATTCAGCCTTATTTTGTTACTCATAGTCAAATGTCCCGACATAAAACGAATGGTATCATCGGGATGTTTATTGCCGGTGGCGTTTGTCTTACTGCTTTGAGTATGTTGCACAGAGACATTGTGACAACTCAAACAGCATTAGCAAAACCGGAACAGTTTGGGCCCTTTCAGCCTTGGTTCTTTTTTGGCGTTGCAGCAGTAGAAATTGTAATGATGGCAGCTTTCGGATTTGCTGTAATAAAAAGTATCATTCATAGAAAAGAAATAGAAAATCATGCCTGGTGGCTTATATCAACAGTATTTATTATTATGATGCCGGCACTTGGCCGTGGAATACAAAATCTATATGTGTTTATGCATATTAAAGAATTTCCAAATATAAATATTATTATTCCTATTTATTTTACACAAATTCTCATCATTGGAATGTTACTCGCCGGTGCATGGAAATACGGGAAGCTCAAACATCCTGCCACATTTCTTGCCCTCGGGGTAAACCTTTTTACATTATTGTTAGAACCTATCGGAAGATCTGAAAACATTCAACTGTTCTTAAAAGCACTTATCAAAGGATAATACGCACGGTGAAGTAGATTAAAGTTGTATACCATAAACTACCAACAATAACTAGGTCGAGTGAGGAGCACTCACTCACAACCTGTCCCTCAGGACGGGAAGCGATGAAAATCGTCCTAACCGCTTTCTCGGCGGTTCTTTCCTTTAAGCATGCTTGTGCTTCATCCTTAGGGATGTGGAACAATGAATATTCAGAGATTATTAGATTTATGGTGGGTGAGTGGTCATAAAGTTACTTCTCTTCAAGTCATTGATTTGTATGGAAGAATTCACAGCAATCTGGTCATAAATGAAGAAAAATCGCCCATAAATATCACCTTACTTCTACCGGGAATCCTTATCTTTACGGTCAGAGATAAAAAATTTAAGGTCTTTAAGGAGTAGATCACACTTTTTTTTACTTAAATTTGTTATAAGATAATACAATGAATTTTAAGATAAAATCGCTGGAAGATTTAGAATTTTCAGAGCTTTTTAATGTAGATAATTTAGAATTAGAAAAGATTGGAGCAGTACAAATGACTGTTGACTTATTTCCGGGTTTTCTTTGCAGAGTAAGTTTGGAAGACGCAGAAATACCATTTTTAGGGACAGTACAAACGACAAGTAAAATTAAAAACCTAAAATAGAATGAATAATTTAACATCAAGAAAAGAATTTTTAAAAAAGGGACTACTTTTTACAACCGGAATGTCATTAGCTCCAAGTTTAATTTTTGCTCAAAACAAAGAAACAACAGAAATCATAGACCCTAAAATTGTGAATGAATTCGTTAAGATTGCACATTCAGATTTTGACAGGGTAAAAGAAATGATCAAGGAGCAACCATCACTACTTAACTCTGCTTGGGATTGGGGAAATGGAGATTTCGAAACGGCACTTGGTGCAGCTTCACATATGGGACTTAAAGAAACTGCGAACTATTTAATCTCGCTTGGTGCAAGAACTGATATTTTTGCTTTAACAATGCTAGGAAGAACAGATATTGTAAAAGCAATGCTTAAAGCATACCCAAGTCTTTTGAATTCAAAAGGACCGCATGGATTCACTTTGTTACATCACGCCGAAAAAGGTGGAAAAGATTCAGAAAAACTATTGAAACACTTACAAAAACTTGGACTAAAAGAAACACATATTAAACTTAAATAACGAAAAAACGAAAGTATAAAACGACACTCCAAATAGTTCAAACCGTTTTTATAAAAAAGAACACATTTTAAAATGGAAATAAAAACTTTCTTAACTAAACACATTGTTTTATTTGGCTTAATTCTTTCCATTGGTTTTCTCTTTGTTGCTGGATTTAAGTACCCCGGAGGAAGTTCTAAAGATATTAATTCTGTAGGTTATAATTGGACAGATAACTATATAACCTAACCTGAGCGGAAAATAAAAAACAAGTAGGAGATAATGTATGCATTTAATTGATAATGTGTATCTTGGTGGTGAAAACGAAAGAATCCCAA